>JAOUHG010000032.1 GCA_029865265.1 Candidatus Krumholzibacteriia bacterium
CCTTCTTCCAGTGGTCGAGCAGGTCATCCAGAAACGCGTGCGCGGCTGAAAAACGCTGCGGCGCCGAGAGCATTTCCTCCAGGGATTGCACGTAAGGCCCGCTTCCCGCATCCGCGCCGCAGTGCGCGCCCAGCGCCGCGACACCCTCCGCGTCCATCTCCAGGTGGAACTGGAGCCCCAGCACCGAATCGCCCCACGCGAAGGCCTGCTGTTCGCAGGCCGCACTGCGCGCCAGCTGCACCGCGCCCGCGGGCAGTTCAAAGGTGTCACCGTGCCAGTGGAAGGGAACGAACTCCGCGCGCAACGGGAAACGCGCGTGTGCGCGTCCCGCCGCGGTGGCCTCCACCCGAAACCAGCCGATCTCGTGGAAGCGGTTGCGATACACACGCGCGCCCAGCACGTCGGCGATGAGCTGGGCGCCCAGGCACACGCCGAGCACGGGCTTGTCGTCGCGAATCACAGCCTCGATCAGGCGCTTCTCCTCCACCAGCCACGGGAATCGCTCCACCTCGTGAACACCCATGGGGCCACCCATGACCACGAGGGCTTCGATCTCCCCGCTGGCGGGAAGCGGCTCGCCGGCGAAGACGCGCGTGGGCAACGTTTCGAGGCCGCGGTCGTGTGCCCAGACGGCGATGCGCGCGGGTGTTTCGAAGGGTACGTGCTGGATGCAGTGGATTCGTTTCACTTCGACTGCTCGTTGAGCGTCCAGTCATAGTCGAAATACTTCAGGAGAAAATCGCCCGCCTCGAGGTACGCGCGGGCATCGGCAGGCACGTGCGGGCCCGCCGCGTTGACCACCGCCGTGCGCCTGGCCACCAGCTGTCCGTGTTCCTTCACGACGCCCGGGGCGAAGTCATCCGCGAACCACTCCAGAATCTGGGACGCGTACACCTCGTTCTTCTCGCGGTCGATCTGCAGGTTTCTCAGGTCCGAAAAGAAACGGCGCGACTGGTCGTCGAGCTGCGCGTCCAGTTCAGCGCCACTGAAGGGCTCGCGGCGCAGCGGTGGACACGACATGGCCGCGCAAACCAGCGCCATGTGGATGCGCGGCTCATGAAACTCCTTGCGGATCACGTTGTGTTCGATGTCATCCAGCGATCGCTCCTGCCCCATCACCCGGTAGCGGGGCCGCGACCATGGATTGGGAATCTGCTGGATGCTGCGCGCGGGGTACTTCTCCCGGCCCGCGAGCGACTGAATGGGATAGTGATCCACGATCAGCCGCAGGGTCAGCGCGTTGTAGGCGTTGATCCAGAAGGCCAGCCGCTCGGGCTCGGCCCAGCTCTCGTACAGCGCCGGGTCCAGATCGGCGATGGTCCCGGCGAATTCGTCGAGGCCGGCGCGGTCGGCCTTGAGCCCGGCATAGTCCACCAGGCCATGTTCGTCCACGTGGGTCCGCAGAACGGCGGCGTATGGCTGGTACAGGTCGGCCCGCGCGGCGGCGGGCGCCAGCAGACTCAGCATCGCCGCCAGAAGTATCGGCTTCATCTCGCGTTCTTCCTCCGGGTTCGTCGATACGCTGGATAATACACCAATATGGTCCCGATGATCTTCACGCCAGCCCGAATCGTTCCGCTTACCGTCCCCGATATCTTGGAGCGGCCCACGCGCCGCCGGTATCGCACCGGGACCTCGCGGATGCGCAGCCCCGCGATCAGCGCCCGGGCCTGCATTTCCACGTTCCAGCCGAAGGTGCGATCGCGCATGCCGAGTGCGAGCAGCGCGTCGCGGCGAATGGCGCGAAACGGCCCCATGTCGGTGAAGGTCACGCCGTACAGCAGGCGCATGAGCCTGCACGCAAGCCAGTTGCCCCAGCGCTGGTTCCACGGCAGAGCGCCCGGTTCGGCGCCACCCAGCACCCGCGAGCCGATGACGAAGTCCGCCTCGCCGGACTCGATGGGCGCGAGCAGCAGCGGCAGGTCGGCGGGATAATCCGAGCGGTCCGCGTCCAGCACCACGATCACGCCGATGGTTTCGTCCACGCGCGCAATGCCCGCCAGGCAGGCCGCGCCGTACCCCGGCTCGGGCTCGCTCACCACGCTGGCGCCGTGCGCGCGCGCCACTTCCGCGGTGCCGTCGCTGCTGCCGTTGTCCACCACGATCACCTGGGCGACCATGTCGCCCGGGATCTGATCCAGCACGAGCCCCACCGAAGCGGCTTCATTGCGCGCGGGCATGACGATGGCGACGCGGGTGCGCTCAGCCATGGGCGGGTCTCCGGCGCAAGCCCTCCACCAGCAGCAACCCATAGAAAGGCACGTATTCCAGCGCGAGCCATCTGGTGGGGAGCACCCACGCACCCGACGCGTCGTACTCGCCCCACACTCGGTATGACATCATCACCAGCGCCGTGAACGCGATCCACGCGCGATTGGGGTACAGGCACAGAAACGGCACCATCCATGTCACGTACCAGGGATACACCGTGGGCGCGAGGAGCAGCCAGCACCCCACCACCAGGTAGGTGTAGCGCGCCACATCCCTCTCGCGAAACGCGGCCGCCAGCGCGAACGCCGCTCCCGCCCCGGCGAGCAGGCGCCGGCTCAACAACGGATCACCCAGCCAGCCCGCCAGCGACATGAAAGGCGGCCCGTTGAACCACCAGGTTCCGCTGTACACGCGCAGGCTCTCGACCAGGCGCGGGCCCGCGTCGAAGAACGGCGCGTAGCCGGCGACGGCGATCACCGTGACGATGACGATGCCGCGCCAGTGACGCCGCGCAACCAGGAATGGGAGCAGTATCACCGTGATGTACTTGGCCAGGAACGACGCGCCCAGCGCCGCGAATCCCGCGTTGGGACGCCGCGCCAGCAGCGTGATGCCAAGGACCAGGAAGAACACACCCACCGCGTCCATGTGCCCGGAGTGGGCCGTTTCCAGGATGACGAGTGGACTCCACGCATACACCAGCGCGTGTGTGGGTGGCCGGCCGCGCGCACGCAGCAGGAACACCAGAGCCACCAGCGTGGCCAGATCGAACAACACCAGGACTGCCTTCAGCGTGATAACGCCCGGGTGCAGCCACGCCGCCAGTGCAAACACACCCTGCGCCAGCGGCGGGTAAATGGTGGCCAGATCGCGATGGTTGATCAGCGGGTAATCGTCGTCACGCAACGGTGCCAGCGAGGTGTCGGCCGGGGGCGTGGCGAAAGGATTGGCGCCGCTGAGTACCACGCGCCCCTCCCACGCATAGCGGTAGATGTCGGTGGAGAGATCGGGCTTCGCGGGTATCAGCATTACGCGCGCGATCACCGCCACCACCAGCATCACCACCGGCAGGAAGCGGCCGGGCCGGCGCGCGGTGAACGCCACCCGCAGTGCGACCAGGTAGGCGGCGAAGGCCGCGCCGTACAGGCCCAGCAGGAGCGGGAAGCGCCGGTGGAGTTCGTGGGTCCCGGCGATACCACCGAACGCGGCCACGAGCACCGCACCCGCCAGCAGCAGAACCAGCCGGTCGCGCTTCATCCCATCACTGGCGGCCGTGGGCGACGGAGAGGCCGAAGACGTAGGCATACCCCGCAACGAAGAGTCCCATGTAGGGGAGCGCCGCCCACTCCTGCAGCGCCGCAACGAAGACGAAGCCGGCGATGGCATAGGCGGCAAACAGGAACTCGAAGAAGAACGACGGCTTGCGCGCCGAACGGTAGAGCTTGCCCTTCCAGCGGTCGCGCATGGACTCGATGCGATACTTGGCGGTGCGCACGAACGGCGTGCGGTACCCCACCAGTGCCTCCACCACCGCCCACGCATTGTTGATACACATGCCGATGCCGATGGCGAGGATGAAGGGGATGTCGCGCGCGCGCAGCTTCCAGTCCGCGTGCAACTCGCGCAGCGCCACCAGATAGAAGATGAAGATCGAAGCGGTGGTCATCCCAAACACCGCCGCCTCCAGCACGAATGCACCCCGCGACATCGCCTCGGCGCGAGCGATGACCGCGAACGGCATCAGCAGCGATACCAGCACCAGCAGCAGGTAGCTGAGGTTGGCACTCAAATGGAAGGTGGCCTCGAGCTTCACCTTGAGGGGCGCGCCACTGCGCCAGATGCGCGGCAACAGCTTTCTCCCTACCTGGATGGAGCCCTTGGTCCAGCGGTGTTGCTGGTTCTTCAGGCCGTAGATGTCCACGGGCAGCTCGCTGGGGCATTCCACGTCGGGCAGAAACACGAAGCGCCAGCCACGCAACTGCGTGCGGTAGGAGAGGTCCAGATCCTCGGTGAGCGTGTCACCCTGCCAGCCGCCGGCATCGAGAATGGCGGCGCGCCGGAACACGCCGCCGGTGCCGTTGAAATTGAAATAGCGTCCCGAGCAACTGCGCGCGGTGTGCTCGAGCATGAAATGCCCGTCCAGCAGCATGGCCTGCACGCGTGTCAGCAAGGAGTAATCGCGGTTGAGATACCCCCAGCGCGTCTGCACCATGCCCACGCCGGCGTCCTGAAAGTGCGGCACCGTCTTCTCCAGAAAATCCGGCGGCGGCACGAAGTCGGCGTCGAACACGGCCACCAGATCGTCCGGCGTAGCCGCCAATCCGGCCTTGAGTGCGCCGGCCTTGAAGCCCTCACGATCGGCGCGACAGAGATACTCGACGTTCATTCCCTGCGCGCGCAGTTCATCCGCGGTCTCGCGGGCCACGCGGCGGGTCTCGTCGGTGGAGTCGTCGAGTACCTGGATGCGCAGCAGGTCGCGCGGATAGCGGATGGCGGCCGCCGCGCGAATCACACGCCGGGCCACGTACAACTCGTTGAAAATGGGCAACTGGACCGTCACCGACGGCAGCGTGCGGGAATCCTGCGCGGGCGGGTGGTTCACACGCCGGGCCTGCTTGTAGTGGCGGTGGTACAGGTACAGGATGACGTAACGATGCAGCCCGTAAACGGATAGTACCGCGAGGCTCGCGAAGTACAGATGGACCAGAACCGACTGCCAGTCAGGCATACGTGCAATATACGAAGCAGGTGTGTGTGCCGGACGCAACTTCTCGCGCCCGGCGGGTGAATCGGGGCGGTTCGCCAGGCGAACCGCCCCGGTCTCCGGCACTCATCCCCGCGGCGTCAGACCGACGGCTTGAGCCCCATGGTCTTGAACAGGAACGAGTAGATGTCTGCGGCTTCCTCGATCTGTTTCGACGTGGGTTTGCCCGCGCCGTGCCCCGCCTTGGTATCCACCCTGAGCAGGATCGGGTTCTCCCCCGCGTCCCTGGCCTGCATGGTCGCCGTGAACTTCTTGGCGTGCGAGGGCACCACGCGGTCGTCGGTGTCGGCACTGGTGATCAGGATGGGAGGGCTCTTGAACCCGTCGGGAACGTTGTGCAGCGGCGAATACGCGTACAGGAACTTGAAGTCCTCCGCGTTGGCCTCCGCGTTGCCGTAGTCGGACACCCAGTAGCGCCCCACGGTGAACATGTGGTAGCGCAGCATGTCGATCACCGGCACCTGGCACACCACCGCGCCCCACAGGTCGGGGCGTTGCAGGGTGCACGCGGCGGTGAGGAGCCCGCCGTTGCTGCCGCCGTTGATGGCGAGGTACTTGGTCTGGGTGTACTTTTCCTTGATCAGGTACTCACCGGCGGCGATGAAGTCGTCGAAGACGTTCTGCTTGTTGCCCAGCACGCCCCCCTGGTGCCATTCCTCGCCGTATTCGTTGCCGCCACGCAGGTTGGCCACGGCGTAGATGCCGCCGTTCTCCAGCCACACCAGCCGCGAAATCGAGAAGGTGGGCGTGAGGCTGATGTTGAAACCGCCGTAGCCGTACAGCAGCGTCGGATTGTTGCCGTCCTGTTTCATCCCTTTCTTGTAGGTGATGAACATGGGGATGCGGGTTCCGTCCTTGGAATTGTAGAAGACCTGTCTGGTTTCGTACCGGGTCCCGTCGAAATCGATGTCCGGCTTCTGGAAGACCGCCACCTGGTCGCTGGTGAAGTCGTAGCGGAACGACGTGGTCGGGTAGGTATAGGACGTGAACGAGAAGAACATCTCCGTGTGCTCGCGCTCACCGGACACGCCATCCACACTGCCGAGGGTGGGCAGATCGATCTCGCGCCGGAACGTGCCGTCGCGGTCGAAGATCATCAGCTTGTTCCTGGCATCCTGCATATAATTGAGGACCAGCTGGTTGTTGACCATCGAGACGCCGTCGATGACCTCCGGCTTCTGGGCGATGATTTCCTTCCAGTTCTCTCGCCCGGGCTTGTCCAGGTCGATGGCGATCACGCGTCCGCGCGGCGCCTCGTAGTCCGTGTGGAAGTACATCACCGAACCCACGTTCTCAATGGGGTTGAACATGCCCGTCTTGAGACCGACGATGGTGGTGAAGTCGCCATCGCTGTCCGCCTTGCGCACCATCACGCCGTTCTGGGGATCGGTGCCGTGGTAAACCACGATCACCAGGTACGCGCCGTCCTCGGTGATGCCGGGGTAGAACCCGTACTCCTTGTTCTGCTTGTCCTCCAGCACCAGCTTGTCCTCGGACTGCGGGGTACCCAGCTTGTGCCAGTAGACCCGGGCGTAGTTGGAGCGGTCCTCGTCGGGCACCTCGCCCTCGGCCGGAAAGCGGTTGTACCAGAAACCGCTGTTGTCCTTCTTCCACGCCACACCGGAGAAACGGCACCACTGCAGGACGTCGTCGTAGTCCTTGCCGGTGTCGACGTCACGGACGTGGATCTTCTGCCAGTCGCTGCCACTGGCCGAGGTGGCGTAGGCCAGCAGCTTGCCGTTCTGGGTGTAGTGCGTGCCGCTGAGCGCGATGGTCCCGTCCGCGCTGAGCGCGTTGGGATCCAGCACCACGGTTGCCTCGCCGTCGAGCGACTTCTGCATGTACAGCACCGACTGGTTCTGCAACCCGTCGTTCTTGGTGAAGAAGTAGCGGTCGCCCTGCTTGTTGGGCAGCGAGTACTTGGGGTAGTTCCACAGCTTGGTGAGGCGCAGCTCGATGGCCTCGCGCTTGTCGAACGAGTCGATGTACGCGCGCGTGAGTTCGTTCTCCCTGGCCACCCACGCCTGCGTCTCCGGGGAGTCCGGGTCTTCTAGCCAGCGATAGGGATCCGCGACCTGGGTGCCGTGGTAGTCATCCACCACGTCCTGTTTCATGGCCTCGGGGTAGGTGTAGTTCTTCTTGGCAAATGCCATGTGATTGTCCACCGTTGTGAAAGTTCCCACCAACGTGACGGTGAGAGCCGTGGCTGCCAGCACCATGACGGCGGTGCCGATTCGAGTTCGCATGGTGACCTCCCGATTGGAGAGAATGAGTTGGCGCGCAGGACGTCGTCCGGCGCCATCGCGGGCAGTATACACCAAGGTGCCGGTCGATTCGACATCCTTGACAGGCCCGCGGCGCGGGCGTATCGTCGCGGTTGAACCGGGGTGCTCGTCCGCGACGGTCGCGATGGGCTGAGAACACACCCGACGCACCTGATCCGGGTAATGCCGGCGAAGGGAGACTTTCGACGTGGGTCCGCTGACGTCCCGTTTCCGGGTGCGAGATCGGCGGCCTTTTTCTTTTTCCCATGAGTGATTCCAACCACACACCCAGCGTGATCGTCGTCGGCGGCGGCGTCATCGGCCTGGCCGTTGCGTGGCGCCTGGCGCGCGGGGGCGCCACGGTCACCGTCATCGAGCGCGGTCGCGCGGGACGCGCGGCGAGCTGGGTGGCGGCAGGAATGCTGGCGCCCATTTCCGAGGCCGCGTTCGACGACCACACCTACGTTGCCTTCGCGCGCGCCAGCATGGCGCGCTTCCCAGGCTTTCTGAAGGAACTCGACGCCGATTCCGGCATCACGGTGGGACTGGACACGCAGGGCACGCTGGTGGTGGCACGCGACCGCGACGACGCCGAGTTCATCCACCGCGCGTTCGAATACCGGCGTTCCATTGGACTGCCGGTCGAGTGGTTGACGGGGAGTGCCGCGCGCGAGCGCGAGCCGGCGCTCTCGCCGCGCGTGGCGGGCGCCATGGCGATTCCCGACGACCACCAGATCGACACCCGCGCGCTGATGCGCGCACTGGTGCGCGCATGTGAAGCAACGGGCGTAACGGTTCGCGAACAAACGGAAGTGACACGCATCGTCATCGAGAACGACCGCGTGACCGGCGTCGAGACCAACGCCGGCCACGTGTACGCCGACACGGTTGTGTTGGCCGCCGGCGCGTGGTCGGGAACCATCCCCGGCATCCCCGAGCACGACATTCCACCCGTGCGACCGGTGAAGGGCCAACTGGTGCGCCTGCGCACCGATGTATCCTTCCGGCTCAGACACGTGATTCGCGCGCCGCGCGCGTACCTGCTCCCCAAGCACGACGGCAGCGTGGTGGTGGGCGCCACCCAGGAGGAGATGGGCTTCGACCTGACCCCCACCGCGGGCGGCGTGAGCGACATCCTGCGCCACGCGTGGGAGCTGGTGCCCGGCATCCACGAGCTCCCCTTCGAGGCGGTGGAGGTGGGGCTGCGCCCGGGATCGCGCGACAACCACCCGGTCATCGGCGCCACCGGCGTGCGCGGGCTGGTCATGGCCACCGGGCACTTCCGGCACGGCATCCTACTCGCGCCTGCCACCGCCGACGCGGTGGCGGCGGGCGTGCTGCACGGGCGCTACACCGGCGCGGAAGCGTTCAGCCCCGCGCGCTTTGTCGCGGGGCAAGAGGACTAGAAGCAATGCGCATCAAGCTCAACGGAACCGACACAGACGTGCAACCAGGCACCGCACTCGTGGCGCTCCTGGAACGTTTCGACATCAAACCAGACACCGACGGCATCGCCGTGGCGGTGAACGAAACCGTCGTGCCACGCCGTGCATGGCAGACACACACACTCGAGAACGGCGACGTGGTGGAGATCATCCGCGCCGTCCAGGGAGGCTAGAATGAACACGGATAGTGACCGCCTCGTCATTGCGGGGCGCGAATTCAAGTCGCGCTTGATCGTGGGAACCTCGCGCTACCCTGACCCGAAAACCATGCTGGAGGCCATCGCGGCCAGCGGCGCCGAGATGGTCACGGTGGCGGTGCGGCGCATCGACATCAAGGACACCTCGAAGGAGAGCGTGATCTCCATGCTGCGCGGGCGCTGGGCGGTGCTCCCCAACACCGCCGGCTGTTACACCGCAAAGGAAGCGGTGCTCACCGCGCAACTCGCGCGCGAGGCGCTGGACACCAACTGGATCAAGCTCGAGGTGATCGGCGACGACGAGACCCTGTTCCCCGACGTCCCCGAGCTGCTCAAGGCGGCGGAACAACTGCTGGCCGACGGCTTCGTGGTGCTTCCCTACTGCAACGACGACCCCATCGCCTGCCGCAAGCTGGCCGACATGGGCTGTGCCGCGGTCATGCCGCTGGGCGCGCCCATCGGCTCGGGCATGGGCATTCGCAACCCGTACAACCTGCGCATCATCCGCCAGCAGTGCAAGGTTCCGCTCATCGTGGACGCCGGCGTGGGCACCGCGTCTGACGTGGCGGTGGCCATGGAACTGGGCGTGGACGGCGTGCTGCTCAATTCGGCCATCGCCGGCGCCGAACGCCCCGTGCAGATGGCAACCGCCATCCGTCTGGCCGCCGAGGCGGGCCGCCTGGCGTACAGCGCGGGGCGCATTCCGAAGAAGCTCTACGCCACCGCGTCCAGCCCGGTGGAAGGCATGATCGGACGGGACGAATGATCGACTTTCGCTTCTACCTGGTTACCGACCGCACGCGCTGCGCGCCGCGCTCGCTGGCGTCGGTGGTGCACGACGCGTGTGTCTCCGGCGTGCGCGCGGTGCAACTGCGCGAGAAGGATCTGTCCGAAACCGATTTGATTACCTCCGCTACGCGGCTCATGGACGTGATGCGCCCGCGGGGGGCGAAGCTGCTGGTCAACGTGGGGCGCTTCGTAGACGACGACACCGCCATGCTGGTTGCGGCGAGCCCCGGCGTGGACGGTTTTCACGTGCCCGACGACATCGAGTTGCTCAAGCGCTTCCGCGACCTGTTCCCCTCGCTCCTGCTGGGTGCCAGCACGCACAGCCGCGACGGCGTGCGCGCCGCGCGCGACGCGGGTGCGGACTTCGTGTGCTTCGGCCCCGTGTTTGCCACCGCGTCCAAGAAGGGCCACGGCGCGCCGCAGGGGCTCGACACCCTCGCCACCGCCTGCAAGGACGCGGGCGTGCCGGTGTTCGCCATCGGCGGCGTCAACCCGGACAATGCGCGCTCGTGCCTGGACGCAGGCGCCCACGGCGTGGCGGCCATCGGCGCCGTCATGAAGGCATCCAGCGTGCGTACCGCCGTGCGGCGCTTCCAGGAAGCCATCGGAGACCTGTGAGACCGCGCAACGTGATCGGCCGCGTCTGCGTGATCACCGACACCACCGTGCAGTCGTTTTTCACGCACACCGACCTCGCCACACTCGCCTGCACCGGCGGCGCGGATATCATTCAACTGCGCGACAAGCATCTCTCCGACGATGACATGATCACAGTGGGACGCGAGATACGGCACGTGTGCGACCGCTACGACGCGCGCTTCATCGTGAATGACCGCGTGCAGGTGGCGCGCGCGTGCGGTGCCGACGGCGTGCACCTGGGGCGGGCGGACGCGTCCGTCGACGAGGCGCGGCGCGTGCTGGGTGACACCGCCATCATCGGCGCCACCGCGCATTCCTTTCAGGAGGCGCTTCGCGCCGACCGGTCTCTGGCCGACTATGTGGGCTTCGGGCATGTCTACGCGACGACGTCCAAGCAAAAGGAAACTCCGCCAGTTGGTCTGGAAGAACTGGCACGCGTGTGCAGCGCCGTGAGCTTGCCCGTGCTGGCCATCGGCGGCATCACCAGCGAGCGCGTGGCGGACGTGATGCGCGCGGGCGCCTGGGGCATCGCGGTGATCGCCGACGTGTGCGCGTCCGACGACCCGCGCGCGGCAACCGAACGCATCCGCCGCGCGGTGGCTGTCACTTTTCCGCACGCCTGACGCCAGCCACAACCTATTACTTCAGCAACAGCATCCGTTTCGTCAGCACCCGGCCCGATGTGGCAAGCCGATAGAAATAGACGCCAGAACTGGCCTGTTTGCCCGCCGAGTCCGTGCCGTCCCATTCGACGTCAACATCGCCCGCGTTCACAACCCGGTCGAGCAGCGTCGTAACCAGCCGCCCGGTCACATCATGAATGGTAAGGCGGGTGTGCGCGGCCACCGCCAGTCGAAATGAGATCGTGGTGGACGGATTGAACGGGTTCGGCCGGTTCTGGTGCAATTCCAGCTCGAGCGCGGGGATCAACAGCGTGGTCGACGGCGACAACCACTCGCCGTCTCCGTCAACCGCGCCGACCTGGTACGAATAGCGCGTGCCGGGGCTCACGTCGGCGTCGACGTACTCATGCTCGCCATGGGCCGGAATCAACTGCTCGTTGAGACGCCGAACCGCGGTTTCAGAGACCACCCGGCGATACACGTTGAATCCGGATACCGTCGCGGTCGTCTCGGTGCTCCATCGGATGCTTGCGCTTCCGTTCACACATGAAGCGTAGACGCCCGAGAAGACCGTCGCCACGGGGCCACGAGTCACCGAAACCACGACCTCGCCGGAGACCGCGCGCGATCCGTCCGTGCTGCGGGTCACGGTGCGGAACACGTATTCGCCGGGCTCGTCGCTGACATCGAACCTGCGCTGCAATTGCCACACCGGAGCGGGCAGCGGCGCCACGATCCGGTCCTCTTCGAGCCAGCCATCGCCGGACCTGCGCTGGAGCGCAACCACCGCGACGTCTCCATGGTCATCCGGCGTGTCGACATTGAAGAGGACAACGCACCCTCCGCTGCAATGGGACAGGTCTATGGCGTCGGGGCCGTAGGACGAAATCACCGGCCGTGCGCTTACCGACGTGCGCTCGTATCGCCACGCACCAACTTCCGCCGAGTAGGTGCCCGCCGTCGAGTAGACGACGTTCCGGTCGGCGGGATCGAGCTGGAGGTCCAGGCCTCCGACCGTTCTCGCCCCCAACTGGTGCCAGTTGTCTCCCCCATCGACCGTGACCCAGACCATCCCACCCCACACCGATGCGTATACGATCTGGGCATCCTCAGGATCGATCGCGATGGCACGGACATCGGTCAGGGGACCGGGGAGTCGTGCCCACGCGGATCCCCCATCGACACTCTTGAAGACCCCCTGCACCGAGGTGCCACAGTACACCGTCTCGGGGTCTGTCGGATCGATCACCACCTCGAGTACATAGCCCGACGCAGGACGGTCGAGGCCGTCTTCGATAAGCGCCCATGACGTGCCCCCGTCGGTGCTCTTGACCAGGGCTTGCAGGCCACCCACGTATACGACGCCGTCATCGCCTGGGTGCACGGCAATCGCGTACGCCTGTCCGTATGCACTCGTCAACGTCATCCAGGACGCGCCGGCGTTCTCCGTTTTGAAAATGCCGCCGCCACCGGCGTAGACCACCGCCGGATTGGAGGGCGCAATCGCAATATCGTTGATCGCCTTGTTCGTCAACGAAGCCAGCCACGTGGCGCCTCCGTCGGTCGACTTCGCCACTTCAGCGTCCGTGTAGGCGCCGGCGTAGATCGTCTGCAAATGCAACGGGTCCTGAGCGATCGCCATGCCGAAATCCACCACACGGGCCGGATGCCAGTGCGCGCCGCGATCCGTGCTCGTGAAGAGTCCCCGTCCGGTGGCGTAAAGCACGTTGCTGTTGGCGCGGTCGATCGCGATCGCCGCCACGTTGGCGGGTGCGGTCCCAAACTGACTGAAGTGGGCGCCCTGATCCTGGCTCGTCGCCACACCGTAGCCGGTTGCGATGCAGAGGACGTCGGGGTTGGATCGAAAAACATCGATGCCGGAAATCCCGCGGTATGCGCGCGTATCGAGTTCGCCCCATTGACCACCCGCATCCGTGCTCTGGTAGAGCCGCCTGCCGGCAACGACGTACAGCGTGCCCGGCCGCGAGGGATCCACTGCGATATCATCCACTCCACTGTAGTCCGGCAATCCCGCGGAAGAGGACGCCCAGGTCGATCCCGCATCGCTGCTCTTGAGCAGCCCCTGAACCGGCCACCCCCCGTACGTGGTTCCCACGTACACCACGTTCGAGTTCGAGGGATCCACCGCGACGCAGCCGATTTCGGCAGAGTACGACCCGGTCGTGACCTGCGCCCAGGTCGTGCCTCCGTCGATGGTCTTGAAAAGCCCGCTGCCCGGATGGTCGAAATCGCCGATGGTACCGGCGTACACCACGTTCCCGTTTCCCGGGTCGACCGCAAGCGCGCCGACCACACCTCCCCACGCGCCAAACGTCACCTGTGTCCACGACGCACCGCCGTCCGCGCTGACGTAGACGCCGGTCGGCACCACGGTCCCCGCGTAGATTCGATCGGTATTGCCCGGATCGATTGCCAGCGATGCCGCGTAGAACGGCGCAATGCCGGACCACGTCGCGCCGCCGTCCGTCGACCGGGAGATCCCGTTGCTATGCGTATACGCGTAGACCACATCCGGATCCACGGGGTCAAACAGCACCTGCCATCCCGTTACCGGCACCGGCGACCACGTCTCACCGCCGTCGAGTGTCCGTTGCAGGCCGGCTGACGTGGTGAAGTAGATAATGTCGGTATTCGTTGGGTGTATTGCCGCGAACCCAACGTCTCCAGCAAGCGGCCCGACGCGCTCCCAGGTATCGGGATCGGCGTGCACCACTGTGGAGAGGAGCAGAATCGAGAACAACGAGGTCAGAAGTGCTCGCATGACACACCTGAATGATCAGACACCGCGGCGAGCGTGATTATACCACTTTCGACGTGCAGCGCGGATGATCAGTCTGCGGCCGGGTCCTCCGGGGCGAGCGCCACCACCCACCCCCGCCGCCGCGCCGGCACACGAATGGCGTAACCAGTTGTACAATTTACAGTTGACGTCGTATCAGCGGGGCGAAAACAGCCCCACCGAGTTTCCCTCGCTGTCCTGGAAGACGGCGAAGAAGCCCATGTCGGGCTCGATGGGTGACTTGGGCACCATCACCTTGCCGCCCGCCTTCTCCACGCGGCTCAGCACGGGTGCGAGGTCGTCGCCCGCGCTCAGATAGACAATCGTTCCCGTGGGCGACGGCTTCGACCACTCGCCCTTGACGATGGCCCCACCCACGCCGCCGGTGTCGCGCTGGTGCGGGAGGATACCCATGCGGATGTCCGCCATGTTCATCTCCGGCATTTCGTAGGTGAAGATCTGTTCGTAGAATTTCTTTGCGCGTTCGAAATCCGCGGTTGGAATCTCAAACCACGCCACTGCGTTCTTGTCCATGATTGCGACCTCTCGTGTCCATTCAGGTGTATGGCTGTGTGCCACGATTGATGCGTGACGCTAGCACCGGCGCAATCGGGAAGTCAAATCGGGGCGCTCAGGCGGAATCGGAAGAGAGGAACAGGGCCACCCACACCGTGTCGCAGGACGGGTCGGTCCAGTCCACGCGGTGGCGCGTGCGCGCGGGGATATGAACGTGGTCGCCGGGGCCGAGCTCGAGCACGCGATCACCCTCGAAACGCAACCGGGCCCGACCCGCCACCACCAGCACCCATTCCGTCTCTTGCTGGTCGTACCAGAAGTCCGGCGGCGAGGCATGCCCGCGCGACACGATGCGTTCCACACGCGCGTGCGGGTTCTTTGTGAGGATCTCGTGGAACTCATCCCGGCCGGCGAGACCGCCGGGAATCTGCGCGAAGAGGTTGTGTTTGAAGACCGGGTCCATCACTGGCGCATCAGTTGCAGGCGCTCGGCCAGCTCGCCGCCGAACATGTCGCGCAACAGGTGGTTGGACCCCTGTACGACTTCGAGGTAGCACTCGATACCCAGCGCCTTGAGCCGATCGTAGGCGCGCTGGCTCTCCAGCAGCCAGATGGCGTCGTTGGAACCGACGATCAAGCTGATACGAATCCCCTTCAGCTTCTTCAGTTCGTTCTCGTCGTCCGTCACCGGAAATCCTGGCAGTGCGGTGAGGCTCTTGATACGCCCAGGCGCCGCCATCGCGATGGCGAATGCGGGCCCGGAGGTCGGGCCGTAGCACGCAATGTGGAACTTGCCGCCCTCCACCCGGTAACGCCGATCGATCTCGTCCAGCAACGGCAGCGTGGTGCCGATGGGATCAACCGTCAGAAAGGAGGGGCACTCCACCGTGATCCAGCCGCGCTGCGACGTATCCTCTCCCCAGAACAGCCCGCCCCAGTTGCCCTCCACCTTCTTGCCGTGTCCCGGCGCGATCAGGACCGGATACGCCTTCGCGGGGTCGAACCCCACCGGCAGATCCACGGAAAACGGCACCTCCACACCGTCGTCCAGTTTCAGCACGAAGTAGTTGCGCGCCTGGGGGAGCACGAAGCGCGGGTCGTCGCGCAGCGACTCGAGATCCGCGTCGGTCATCATGAGTTCGCGGTCGGCGAATCCCGCGCGCTTGGCGGCGGTGAGCGCCTTGAACGCGTTCGCCTCGTCGCCCTTGAGCGCATAGGCGCACGCCAGGTTGTAGCACGCGCTGGCACGTACCGCCGCAAACGTGGCGGCCCGTTGCCCGGCATCAATGGCCGCGTCGAAGTCTCCCGCCGCGTGACACGCCTGCGCCAGGATGAACCACGCGCTGGGGTTCTCGGGCGTTTCCGCCACCGCCTTCTCGGCGGCCAGGCGGGCCTCGGCGGGGCGATTCGCCTCCAGGGCCTGTTCGGCCTGGATCACCCACGGCACGGGTGCGTCCGCGGGAGGCGCGGTGGCCTGCGCGCGGGCCGTGGCCGCGATGGCGACAACGGCCCCGCTGAGAATCAGCATGACAAGCGTTTTGCGGCTCATGGGCTCTCTAGTGGGCTTCCAGCACCGGCTCCTCCACCGTCACCCGTGTCAACACCGAGTTGGCGATGAAGCATTCGCGATGCGCCTTGTCATGCAGTTCCACCAACGCCTCCGCCGATGGCCGCTGGCCGGGCGCAAAACTGATGCGCGGGCGCAGCACCACGCGCGTGATGGCGAGCTTCTTGTTCTCGTTGGGTTCGAGATAGCCGACGGCATCATCGTCGTACTTCTCCACCACGATGGCCTTGCGGGCGCACAGCGCCAGGAACGTGAGCATGTGGCAGCTCGAAATGGATGCCACCAGCCCCTCCTCGGGGTCAACGCACTCCTCGCTGCCCAGAAACTTGGGCGCGGCGGCGGCGTGCACCACGGTGCCATTCTTGAAGGTCCAGGTGTGTTCGCGGTTGTACTCCTTGTAGTCGAACGACGCGGTCTCCTTCACCCAGTGAATCCGCGCGCGGTGCTGTGACATGACCCATCCTTCCTATGCGGCCGGTCTATTGGGAGCGATCGTATGAAAACTCTATCCGGAGCGGTGCGTGCGGTCGAGCGCGCCCCGGATGGCCAGCAACTCGCCGATGTTGTCCAGGGTGATCATTCCCACCAGTTGTCCCTGGGACGAAACCGGTGCGGAAGAGGCGCGCCGCACGCCCAGGCGCTGAAACGCCGTTTCCACCATCTCCGACGCCTGCAGGACCTCGAACTCGCGCTGCATGACCGTTTCCACGGCAACGTCGGGGCCGCCACGCGCCAGCGCGGCCAGCATGTCCTTCTGCATGAGCATACCCACCACCCCATCGTTCTCCACAACGGGAAAATCGCGCTGCGTTCCCGCCAGTGTCAACTCGATCGCGCCGGCCAGTGTGTCCGACGGTGCGAGGGTGCGAAAGTCGGTGATCATGGCGCGGCTCACCGGGATGCCGGAGAGCGAATGACGCATCTGCACCATGTTGGCCTCCTGGGCGGCGCCGATCCACACGAACAGCCCGATCAGAATCAGCATCGGGTTGCTGAACAGGCCGATGAAGCCGAACAGGAATGCCATCGACTGGCCGATTACGGCCGCGATCTGCGTGGCGCGCGAGTAGTCCAGGCGCATGGCCAGCAGGGCGCGCAGGATGCGGCCGCCGTCCATGGGAAACGCCGGCAGGAGGTTGAACAACACCAGCAGAATGTTGACCCACATTACCCGCGCGACAAACGAACCCCCGGTGAGGCTGACGGCATCGAGACGGGTGATGGACGCGCCGATCTGCACCAGCAGGAAGATCGTCCCCGCGATGGCGACGTTCACCGCCGGACCGGCCAGCGCAACCCACAACTCCTGCCGGGGATCGTCCGGCATCTTCTCCAACCGCGCCACCCCGCCGATGGGCAGCAGGGTGATGTCACAGGTGGGGATGCCGTACCGGCGTGCGACCAGCGCGTGCCCGAGTTCGTGGAGCACCACGCAGGCAAAGAGCACCAGGACGAACGCCAGTCCCTCGAGGACTGCCTCCATGCTCCCCGATTGCTTCCATACCACCGCGCCGTACCAGGCGGGCAACAAGAGGAACGTGAGGTGAACGCGGACGGGTATCCCGAACGGCGAGCCAATGCGAAAGGACCACTTCATGGGGTTATCATCCGGTAATATACGGCGCGGGCGGCGTTCGCGCGAGAAGACACCCCCATGTTACACTGCCCGAGCGCACCTTTCTACTCATGAAGCAGGCACTCACCATCGCGGGCTCGGATTCCGGCGGCGGCGCGGGCATCCAGGCCGACCTCAAGACCTTCCACGCCCACGGCGTCTTCGGGGCGTCGGTGGTCACGGCCATCACCGCCCAGAACACCCGCGAGGTTCGCGAGGTCCAGGAACTCCCACCCGCGATCATTTGCGCCCAGCTGGCGGCCGTTCTCGACGATCTCGACATCGCCGCCGCCAAGACGGGCATGCTCTCCAGCGCCACCATCATCGAAACCGTGGCCGGCGAGCTCTCCCGGCGCGGGTTTCAGGACCTGGTGGTCGACCCGGTGATGATCGCAAAGAGCGGTTACCGCCTGCTGGCGGAAGACGCCGTCGCCGCCCTGCGGGGCACCCTGCTGCCATTGGCCCGGGTGGTGACGCCGAACCTGCACGAGGCCCGGCTGCTCTCCGGCCTCGACATCGCCTCGCTCGACGACATGAAACGCGCCGCGGAGAAGATCGCGGCCATGGGCCCGCGCGCGGTGGTGGTCAAGGGCGGGCACGCCACCTTTGCGCTGGCGGTCGACGTCCTGTGGACGGAGAGAGGGATGGTGGAATTGAAACCCGAGGGACCGGTGCGCGAGCGCAGCATCCACGGCACGGGCTGCACCTTCTCGGCGGCAATCACCGCGCGACTCGCGCTGGGGGAGGCGCTGCCCACCGCGGTTGCGAACGCCAAGCGTTACATCACGCGTACCATCCGCCACGCGCCGGCGATCGGGCACGGCCATCCGCCCGCGGCGCACTTCTACTTTCTGGGTTCCGGCGACTGGGACTCGGAAACGGAGACGTGAGCGCTACTCGAGTGAGGCGCGCAGCGCGGCCCGCGCAAGCAGGCGCGTGGAGTCCAACACCGGCAGCGGAGAATTCTCCTCGGTGATAATAAGCGGCACCTCGGTACAGCCCAGCACCACCGCTTCACACCCGACCACCCGCATCTCGCTGATCAGGCCGGTGAAGTACGCGCGCGATTCCGCGGTGAACTGCGCCGCCACCAGTTCGTCGAAGATGATGCGGTTGATGAGCTTGCGGTCCTTCTCCTCCGGGAGTTCCACCCCGATCCCCACCTCGGCGAACTTCTCATTATAGAAGGACGCCTCCATGGTGTACGCGGTACCGATCAGCCCCACCTTCTTGTAGCCGCGCCGCGAGGCCTCGCGCGCAACCTCGCCGGCGATGTGCAACCAGGGCAGCTTCGACTTCGCCACCACCTGGTCGAACACCTGGTGGACGGTATTGTCGGGGCAGATGACCAGCTCCGCGCCGGCCTTGGCCAGCTTCGCCTCGGAGGAAAGCATCAGCGCGGCCACCCCATCCCAGTTGCCCGCCTCGAGCAGGCGCACGTAGTCGCTGAAGGGGTGGGTGTGCATGCTCACCTCGGGGTGGGCGTGTTTCTTCCCCATGAGGGCCGGCGCCTCGGTGCAGACGGTGGTGTAGCAGAGAGCGGCGCCCTCGGCGCTGCATGCAACGATTCCGATGTGTTTAGCCACTGGTTTCCGCCGTATTTGGGGTAAGGGGTTCGCTCGGCCAGGCGCGCCATGGACGCGCATACTCTACCCGCGCGACCCCCATTTTTCAAACGGAATCCACCCGGACCTCGCGGGAAGGAGCCGGACCCGGCCGAATAGGATTGACAGCATGGCGCATTCGCCGAAACACTGGGCACGGCACTTGCGACAGGACCGGGCCGAGTCCATGAAGTACACGTACCAGGAGACCATTCCCGCGCAATTCGTCGCGTCTGTCGAATCATTCGACAAGCCGGACGCCTTCCGGCACAAACGCGACGGCGTCTGGGTGAACATCTCGCACCGCGAGGTCTACGAACGCGTCCGTGCGGTGTGTGCGGCGCTGCGCGCGGCACGGGTGGCGCGCGGTGACCGTGTCGCCATTCTTGCCGAAAACCGGATCGAGTGGGCGGTGACCGACCTCGCCATACTGTCCATGGGCGCGGTCACCATTCCCATCTATCCCACGCTCATCCCTGCCCAGATCGAGTACATCCTGCGCGACGCGCAGGCGCGCATCGTGTTCGTCTCCACCGCCGAACAGGCGCAGAAGGTACGTGACATCCGCGCCCGCCTCCCCGTCCTGGAGCGAATCGTGGCCTTCGAGGCCGACGCGGCGGCGGACGGTGTCGACACGCTCGAAGCCGTGGTCGCCGCCGCACCGCCGCTGAGCGACGCCGATTACCGCGCGCTGATCGGCGGCGTGCGCTCCACCGACTGGGCCAGCATCATCTACACCTCCGGCACCACCGGCGAACCCAAGGGGACGATCCTGTCGCACGGTAACTTCATGGCCAACATGCAGCAGTGCCTCGAGGTGTTCGATCTCGTGCCCACGGACACCAGCCTGTCCTTCCTGCCCCTGAGCCACGTCTTCGAGCGCTGCCCGGGCTTCTTCGTCATGATGACGGCGGGCGTGACCATCGCCTACGCGGAATCCATCGAGCGCGTTCCCGACAACCTGCGCGAGGTGCGCCCCACGGTGGTGTGCAGCGTGCCGCGCGTGTACGAGAAGATGTACGCGCGCATCCTCGATACCGTGGCCAAGGGCTCCCCGCTGCGCAAGCAGCTCTTCTGGTGGGCCGTGCGGGTGGGGCGTGCGTCGCTCGGCAAGCCGGGGGCCGGCGGACTGCGCCTGCGCATCGCGCACGCGCTGGTCTTCAAGAAGCTGCACGAGCGCGTGGGTGGCCGTCTGCGCTTCTTCATCTCGGGCAGCGCCCCGCTGGCGCAGGAGATCGCCGAGTTCTTCTGGGGCGCGGGCATTCCCATCCTGGAGGGCTACGGGCTCACCGAGGCATCGCCGGTGCTGTCGGTCAACACGTTCGCGCAGCGCCGCTTCGGCAGCGTTGGACGCCCGCTGCCGGGGGTGGAAATCCACATCGCGGAAGACGGCGAGATCCTCGCCCGCGGCGCCAACATCATGCAGGGCTACTTCCAGAAACCCGGGGAGACCAACGAAGCCCTGGCCGGCGGCTGGTTCCACACCGGGGACATCGGACACATCGACGCGGACGGGTTCCTGTTTATCACCGACCGCAAGAAGGACCTGATCGCCACCGCGGGGGGCAAGAAGGTGGCGCCACAGCCCATCGAGGCGCGCTTCAAGCATAGCAAGTACGTCTCCGAGGCGGTCATGATCGGCGACCGGCGGCCGTTCATTTCGTTGCTCATCGTGCCCAACTTCGAACGCCTCGACGCGTGGGCGCGCGACACCGGCCTGGACCCCGACGACCGCGCGCGCCTGCTGGAGGCGCCGGACGTGCACAGGATCTACCAGCGCGTGGTGGACCAGGTGAACGAAGGGCTCGCGCAATTCGAGAGGATCAAGACCTTCACGCTGATCGATCGCGAGTTGACGGTCGACGAGGGCCACCTCACGCCGACGCTCAAGGTAAGAAGAAAGATCGTGGAAGAGGCGTTTCGCGAGCAGATCGAGGCCATGTACCGGCCAGGCACGCGCTGAAGAGAATCAAAAACGCCAGCTCAGGCTGGAATACAGCTGGTGATAGCCGGAATCGCCCTGCCCGTTGTGCTCCCCGGAAACATTCAGATACAGGCTCTGGCGCAGGCCGACGTCGACATTGGCGCCAAACCACGAGGTATGCACGTCCGGCGTGGTGGCTTCCTTGCCGAAATCGTCGCGCACGCCGCCGTAGATCTCCATCGCCCAGCGCGGCCCCACCTGCACGCCACCGCTCAGTGAGTGCATCCAGCCCTCGGTGCGTTCGTTGTCGTAGCGCGTCGAGCGCAGCCGGAAATCGATGTGCAGCGGCGTCACCCGGCTGGCCGAGAACAGGCCCACGTAGGACATGGCATCCCCCGCCGAACCGCCGCTGCTGGAGCGTGCCGAGACGCCGGCCCGGAAGCGCCTCGCAAAACGCACCCCCGCGCCTCCCCACACACCGCGCCGGTAGGAATCGTCGAAAAGCGTCTCGGGACTCACGTAGTCCCTGTAGACGAGCACGTTGCGCCGGTTGTCGTATCCCGCATCCAGGTCCAGCGAGGGCGTCAGCCGGTAACGTCCGGTGAGAAACGTGCTGGTGAGGGACGTGCCGGCGTTCTCCACCTCGGCGCGCCAGCCACGGTTGATGTCGATGTCCTGCTGCCCGAAGAGCGACAGGCGCGGGTTTGCATAGCGGCCCACCAGCGAGATGTACTCACGGTTGATCTCGCCCAGTTGGTAGGAGCCGATGGCGGCTGCGCTGACTTCCCAGCGGGCCGCGGCCAGCGGCCGCGAGCGCATGCGCACGAAGCCGCCGTACTCGCGAATGTCGGTGGAGAATGAATAGTCGATGGGAGCCGGTTGCGCGCCCACGAAGGCGCCCACGCCCCAGCGCGCACGGTCGTACTCGGTCTGCACGCCGTCGAACGTGCTCACACTGGTTAGCGCCGACGAGAACTGCCGGCCCAGGGTGACGCGGAAGCGATCCCCCATCGTCCGCCACGCGCCGTTGAACCGGTACACGCGCGCCTCGCCATCGTTGTACTGGGTGCCGTCGGCCACCGTCTGATAGGTATGCCGTGCACGCACGTCCACCTGCAGATCGAAATTGGATCCATTGACGCCACGCCCGTCCACGCGGACGTCCAGGGACGGTTGCGAGACGGTGCCGCCGTAGCCGCTCTGGTCGATGACGGTGAGGTAACGCACACCGATGCGGCCGCGCAACCCCATGCGGCGCATCCACGACTGCCCCGGCTTGGCGGCGGCGAACTCGATGGGCTGGCCCGACTCCACCGCCGCGGCCCCCACCGGCGGGGCCGTGTCGGGGCGGGGCGGAACCTCCACCGCCTCGTAGCGCACCGCGGCCCCCACCTCGAGGGCCTGCGCCCCCGTCTCGATGGCGCACGCGGCGCGGTGCGAGGAGACGTCGGTCACGCGCAGCACGGCAATCACCACACCACCCTTCACCACCTCGACGCGCGCGCCCTCCACGATGCCGTCCTCGCGGCCGGCATCGATATAGGCCGTGCTGCTGGTGAGATAGGTGATGCGATGGGGGGTGGCGGCGCGCACCGGCGCAACCATCCCCATCATCGCAAGCAACAGGCCCAGAACGCGCATCGGCTAGCTTCTCCCGTCCGGGTGGCAATCGTAGCAAGCGTTCGAGTCGTACGAGTAGCCGTTGCGCCCGCGGTGGTCGCCGTCGGTCTTGGCCTTGTCACTGTGCGGGTGGCACGAGAGACAGGTGAAGACCGCGTAGCTGGCCGCACTGGTGTGACACTCGTCGCACGTCCGCCACTGGCCGGCGTGCGTTCCGCTGTAGATCGGGAACCACTGGGCGTGGTTGAACGTTGCGCCGTCCCAGCGCGTCGTCGTGTGACAGGGCTGGCAGTCGGTCGTGAACCCGGCCGCGGCGTGATTTGGATTGGTGGTACCGTTGTATTCCGACTGGTGACAGCCCACACACGCCGTCGGCGTCCCGGCGTAGGTGTTGTTGATGTGACAATCCGCGCACGCGGCGGACAGGTGCGCGCCGGTGAGCGGGAAGGCAGTGGTCGCGTGGTTGAAACTCGCGCCCGCCCAGCTGGCCATACCGTGGCACTGCAGGCAATCGGTTGTCGGGTACCCGGCCGCGGCGTGGTTGGGGTTGGTGGTGCCGTCGTAGTCCGCCTGGTGGCAGGCGATGCACGCCTCGGGCGTGCCGGCATACACCCCGCCCGCGTGGCAGTCGTTGCACGCCACCGCCAGGTGCGCGCCCAGCAGCGGGAAGGCCGTGGTCGCGTGGTTGAAGGTGGCGCCGGTCCAGCGCGCGGTGGTGTGGCACTGCAGGCAGTCGGTGGAGAACCCCGTCGCCACGTGGCCGGGGTCGGTGGTGTTGTTGAAGTCCGACTGGTGACAGGACACGCACGTCCCCGACAGCCCGGTGAACACATTGTTCAGGTGGCAATCGGAACATGGCAGCCCCACGTGGGCGCCGTTGATGGCGAATCCGGTGACGGCGTGGTTGAAGTCACCGCCGCTCCAGCTACGTGTGCCGTGGCAGTCTTCGCACGTGGTGGGCAGGCCCGCGCCGGCATGCTGGGGGTTGACGGTGCCGTCGTAGTCGCTCTGGTGACAGGACACGCACGCGGTCGGCAGCCCCGTGAACACGCCCCCCACATGACAGTTCTCACAGGCGGTGCTGGCGTGCATGCCGGTCAACGGGAACGCCGTCTGGTTGTGATCGAACCCGGCACGGTCCCACGACTGCTCGTTGTGGCAGCCGGTGCAATCCTGACTGTAGCCGGCGGCCGCATGGTTGGGACTGGTGGTTTCGTTGTAGTCCGACATGTGACAGGAGGCACAGTCCGCGGCGGTATTGACGTAGCTCAGTGAACCGGGCGCGGCCAGGCGGTGGCACATCTCGCAATCGAGCGTCTGGTGCGCACCCGCCAGCGGGAAGCGCGTCAAACGGTGCATGCGGATCTGGTCGTTGCGGTCGATGAAACTGCGCGTGCCGTGACAACGCGCGCAGTCGCTCCCCAGCTCCGCGTTGTGAACGTCGGCGTGGCAGTCCACGCAGGCGGTGGGCGCCATTTCGAAGTTGAGGCTGGTGTGGCACTGCGTGCAGGCCACCGAAGCGTGGGCGCCCTGCAACGGGACCCCAAACTTCTCGTGGTCGAACTTCTTGCTGATCTTGGCCGGCTTCCAGCCGTCCGCGCGGTGACAGAGCGAGCAGTCCTCCTTGTAGTCCCCGTGCGGGTTCTTCACGTGGGACTGTGCACGCGCCTGCGTCACCACCGTCAACGGGCCGTCCGAGCGCCCTGCGAGCAGCGGAAACACGGCCATGAAAGCGACAGCCAACAGCAAAAGAAACTTGTGATTGCGACTGTTCATTGCGACCACCTCTAAACGACGACTCTCAAAGACGCTTCTGGAGGAGATCTCCCTCAGCGTGACAACTCTCGCACCCGGCCGAGAGGGGCCGGTACAGGCTCATCTTCCTGCCCTCCGATGTCGTCACCACCGGATGGCACTTCGCACACGCAACATTGCGGTGCTTTCCTTCCAACTTGAACGACTTGACCTTCTGATGATCGAAGCCCGACGCCGGCACGAACCGGTTCTCATCGTGGCAACTGTCACACGCGCCGCCGTCCTTGCGGGAATCAAACTGGATGCCGTGCGGCGTGGCGTGGCACTGGGCGCACGCACGCGCGTCGTTCTTCAGGGTCAGCGTTGCCTGGGCCGCCGCGACCTTCACCGTCATTCCCGCCAGCGGCTCGAGGTCCTTGTGGCACGCCACGCAGGGTGTGGCGCGGTGTGCGCCCTTCAACGGGAATGGCGTCTTCTGGTGCGCGGCGACATCGAAGGTCGACGGGCGGAACCTGTCGATCGTATGGCACGCGACGCAGTCGTCCTTGCGCTCCCGTTCGCCGCCTCCTGAAAAGCGTCCCTCGTGGGGGTCGCGGTGGCAGTCCACGCAACGGCCCGACTCCGGGTGCATCCACACCTTCGCGCTGCCTATTGCCTCCGCCACCAGTTCCGGTGGGCCCGAGGGCATGCGACCGTGGCAGTCCATGCACAGCGTGCGCAGGTGTGCGCCGCGCAGCGGGTACTTCGTCGTGGCGTGCTGTTCGACGGTGAACGTGCTGGGTTTGAACGCGTCCACGGTATGGCACGCCGCGCAGTCGATTGCTTTACCCGCGAGCATGGCCTGGCCGGCGTGCGCATCCTTGTGGCAGGCGCCGCAGGTACCGAAGGGCGGCTTCTTGCCCCACGCGGTCGTCTCGTCGTGACATTTCTCGCAGTTGAGCGCGGCATGCTTGCCGCGCAGCGGGTAGCGCGTGCGGTCGTGATTGAAGCGATCCCGGGAGATCACCTTGAATCCCGCCGTGACGTGGCAATCGACGCAGCGCGGCCCCAGCGCCCCCTTGTGCGGGTCGGCATGACAGGCGCTGCACTCGCCGTGCGGCAGCGGTTTGTACAACGGAATCACGCGCCCCTTTGCATCCTTCGCCAGGTTCAGCGTGGCAGCCTCGTGGCACTTCGCACACTCGACCTTGCCGTGCAGGCCGGTGAGCGGAAACGCCGTCTTGCCGTGATCGAAGCCCGGAACCGGCCGCCACCCCTTCTCAGAGTGGCAGCTCGCACAGTCGTTGCCCAGCGATCCGCGATGAATATCCTCGTGACACGAGACGCAACTGGCCTCCAGCCCCACCCAGGGAACCTCGCGCTTCACCTTGAGCAACCCCGCCATGCCGGGGCTCACGTGCGCGGCGGTATGGCACTTCTCGCACTTGAGGGTGGCGTGCTTGTCCTTGAGCGCCCAACCGGTGGTGGCGTGGTCGAACTTCTCCGGCGTCTTGCCGGGCCAGGCAATCAGGGCGAAGTCGCGTCCACCGTGATCGGGATGGCAGTGCGCGCAGTCCCTGGTTCCCTCGCGGCCGTGGAAACCCCTGCGCTGTTGCACCAGCAACGCGATTTCTTCGTGACATGCCATGCACCGACGGTCCATTTCGCCTTCGCCTTTGCCGTGACACTTGTTGCAGTCCATGTTGCCGTCGAATTCCGCGTGCGCCTTCGACAGGGGTCCGGGTGACACCTGGGCGCGCGCGGGCGACGCAAACGCAAGCACAAGGACCAGCACCATCCCCGCCCGCGCACCGATCTCGGCGCGGTCAGGCAAACAACGTCTCCTTGGGAAGCGGCACATCCTTCTTCACGATCTGGATTCCAATCTGCTCCAGAAACTTGAACGGCGGCTCGCCGCCGATGCGCACCACCACGATGTCGTTGCGTACGATCTCTTCGCGTCCCTCCACCTCCAGCACGACCTCCCTCTCGTGAATCTCGCGGATCTGGCTCTTCAGCAGGAGGCGGATGACACCGCAGTGGACGGCTTCGTCCAGCAACTTGCGGTTGCGCTCCTTGACCCGCTGGAACTCCGCGCTGCGGTAGCTCAACGTCACCGTGGTTCCCTTCTGGCGGGCCAGCCCGACCGCGGATTCCACCGCGCTGTCGCCGCCACCCACCACCAGCATGTGCAGGCCCGCAAAGGACTCCATGTCCACCACGTCGTAGATGACCTTGGCGGCGTCCTCGCCGGCAACGCCCAGCTTGCGCGGGCTGCCGCGCCGCCCCATGGCCAGCACCACGCGGCGCGTGCGGTACACCACGTCGGGCGTCGCCACATGGAGCACCGTACCCTCGCGCGCCACGTTGACCACGCGCTGTTCGGTGCGTACGTCGAGCCCGGTCTTGGCGATGATCTCCTCCCACACCTTCAGCAATTGCTCCTTGGTGGCGTCCGATACCCACAGGTTGCCGTAGAGCGGAACCGTCACCGGCTCGGCGAGGAGGAACTTGGCGCGCGGGTACTTGCGGATGGTGTCGGCCAGTGCACCGCGCTCCAGAACCACGTAACGCAACCCGCGCGATTTCGCCACCAGGCCCGCGGCCAGACCCGCGGGTCCGCTGCCCACGACCACCACGTCGTACACGCCCTCGTCCGCGGGCTTCTTCAGTGCGGCGAGGTCATCGGCTATGTGCTCCACCGCCACCGTGGCTTCGTTGATGGCATTCTTGATCAGTCCGCGGCCACCCAGTTCCCCCACCACGTACACGCCGCGCACGTTGCTCTCGAAGTCGGTGTCCACTTGCGGCACTTCCACCCGGTGCACGGAGTCACCGCGGGCCAGCACGATACCGCCCACCGGGCAGGCTTCGACGCACTTGCCGTGTCCCGTGCACAGGGCCACGTTCACCACCGCGAGTTTGCCGTCCATGCGGATGGCACCCGTTTCCGGACACACCGGAACGCACGCACCGCAACCGACACACAGGTCGGCGCGCACCACCGCGTGCGGCACGGACCCGTCGCGGTCTTCCTTCGTTTCGTCGACGGCCGCCGCGGAAACGACCTCGTAGAGTTGCATCGGAACCTTGCACTTCGGGCAGCGCGTGGCACCCGGCGGTACCGTGGCCCGGCAGCGCGGACATACCATCGCCTTGGCGTCGCCACCGCGCGCCTTCATGTGTCGTACCACGAAGAACACCGTTAGCATCGCGAAGGCGAGTATGGTGATAAGGTTGGTCACGGCCGTGAGTCCTCTAGAACCAGGTCGCCCCCACCGCAACCACGACGACCACGTGGATGGTGACCGCGATGAACGCGGTAATGGCAAACGGGCGGTGCGCCGCGTGCCAGTGCCGGAAGATGGCCTGGGTTGCGTCGAGCAGGCGGGCGTGCTGGCTCAGCGCCATCTCGCGGCGCGCCAGCGTGGCCACCTTCTTGAGGCTCTCGGGATTGGATCTGCCCCGCGCCTTGACCTGGGCACGCAGGCGTCGTACGGCGCGACCACGCGCCAGATCATCGCGCATCATCTGCATAAATGCCTGCACGATTCCGGGGTGCGCGGGGCTGTTGTCCACCTTGAGGATCTCCTGCACGTCCACCACCGTGAGACCGGTGGCCTCGGCGATCTCGACGAGCATGGCGCGCTGGTGTCCGTTGACCTCGCTCAGGCCCATTTCCACGCCGTTGCGGGTGCGCGGAATGCGCACGTAGAGATAACGGCCGATGAAGCCCGACGCGCACACGATGAGCATGGAGATGTAGCCCAGGCCGATCACGCCACTCACCCGGAAACTGGCGTGGATGGCGCCCAGCAGCGGGAGCAGAATGCCGACGGCGATGTGGATGTCGAGCCAGCGCGGCACCGGTCCCAGCCACTCCACCTTGCGGAAGCGTTTGCGCAACGGGAACAGCCACATGAACAGGAAGCCCGCGAACGTCAGCAGTCCCGCCGTCTGGCCGATGTACCCGGACGGGCGCAGCCACGCATGCATGGGATGCCGCAGGCGTACGCCGAGCGGTGCCGCGTAGTACTGCACGCCGATCACCGCCACGACGGTCATGAGGAGCAGCGGCGCCCACACCCACGCGCCCGGCCCGACCCGTTTGGTCGCCGGCCGCTCGGATGCGGAAACCGTGCGCGCTGCTTCAGCCATTGGAAACGCCATGCGTACTCCGGGGGAGTTGTTTCCCGGAATTCCCGAGAATCCCGAGTAAATAGATGGAAAAAGGGCCCAGCCCCTGAGGGGCAAGTCTCATGCCGCACAACGGGTTAGTTTCGGAGAGGAGCATCCCGCCACCGTCACGCCGACAGGGGAATTCCCGGTTTTGCGGGAACCCGAAAAAGGGGCGCAGTGATCAAACGTCGAGGGCGGCCGGATAGAGCGAGAATGCTCCACAGCGGCCCGCGAATCAAGCGGTGTTTACCGGCTCGATCACCCGCGTCAGCTCCAGCGTGACGATCTCGAAGGGTGCGACGTCCATCTCCACCCGGCCGTTGCGGATGGGCAACTCCCCGCCCCCGTCCACGGGGCGTTCCAGCAGGTCGACCGGACGCACGCGCACCACCTCCGGGGGACGTGTGAGGCGAGCGCGGCACGCCTCGCCGTTGGTCTCGAAGAAGCGCAGTATCGCGCGGAACACCGGCGGAGCGCCAGCCGTCGCGGTACGGAAACACGGAATACTGGTAGACGTGGTTACCGAGTTCGAGCGCACCGGGGGTGGGAATGAGCGGACCACTGACGCCGTCGGCGCTCAACACCGAAACGCTGCGCAGCAGCGTGGAGTGAATCTCCCCGCCCTTGACCTCGTTGATGGGCACGCCCTTGGTGAGAAAGGCGAGACCGCGCCCTCCTTCCTCCGCCACCATCCAGGTGAGCGAGGGCATCTTGACACCCTCCTCCAGGGTGCGCGCGTAGGGCAATTCGATGGCGCCGAACTGCGTCTCACGCGTGTAGGCGGGCGCGTTCATGCAGGTGTCGAAGCGCAAGCGCACGCGCACGTGCGGCTGGGTGAGGTTGAGTTCGGTGAGGAAATCAATGCGCGGGATGTCGTTATAGATGATGACGCGCGTGCCCACGCTTCGTCGTAGACCTCGTCGATACCACAACTGGGCACAACATCGTGGAAGGACAGGAACAGCATCTTCTTCCACGCCGTGGTCATCCGGCGCGTCGGGTACGGCAGGCCGCGCAGGTAACGCAACGCGGCCGCCTTCTCGACCGACTTGATCAGGTCCTCGCAGTCGCGGATGGCCAGCTTGAGCGAGATACGGCTCGACACCACGTCGGGAAAGATGTCCTCGAGTTCGGCGCTGTACAGCTCTCCGTGAAACACCGTTGGTGGCGGCTCTTCCTGGTCGAGGCTGCGCGCCATGGACGTTCCCGTGCTGGTGCAGAAGGACGAGAGCGGCTGGGAAGAGGTCGACGTGCCGGGCGTGACGCGCGTCGATGGGGTGGGACCCGCGGGCTGGAACCGTTTCGTTCTGGAACTGCTGGGTGGTGGGTCAGGCCCCGGGGCCGCGTCCGTTCAAGGGAGGTAGCGCTCGCGGATCACATTGACGTGGTGCCTTTCGTGCCCCGCGATGATGTAGGCGATAGAACGAACCGTGAAAGACCGTCCCGAGGCCACACCCTCCCGGCCCCACCCTGCAGCGTCCAGGCCTTCGAAGAAGAGCGCGCCCGCCTGTCGCAGATGACGCCATTCCGCGAGCAACGCCGGCAGCGGGCGGGCATCCACATTAGCAACTACCATCATGTCGTCCTGCTCCACGCCCGGCAGCGCGCCCGGCACCGCACGCGCAAAGTGCAGTGCACGCGCGGTGAACACCCATTCGATATCCAGCGTGTGCAGAACCACTTCCTTCAATGTCCACTTGCCTGGAGCGTAACGGAACTTCGCCTTCTCTTCCGGAATGTCCTTGAGCAGCGAGGCGGTATCCCCGAACTGCGCCCGGAGAATGGAGACAATATCGCCATCGGGAACAAGGCCGGTGTAGGCGCGATAGTATTCGAAGTACTCGGATGGGTCGGGGCGGCGGCGCATGGCGGCTCCTGACGAAAGAGAAGTGGTGCGGATGTCCCCGACAGGGTACCGCAGGCGTCAGTGTGAATCAATCCCGCCGCGCTTGCGCGCCCGGGTGGCAAGAAAAGCCGCTTCGATACGGTCGATCATTCTCTGCAGGGTGAACTTTTCCAGCATGACGCTGCGGCCGCGTTCGCCCATGGCGCGCCCCCGGTCCGGGGCGCGGAGCACGCTGAGCACGGCCGCTGCCAGTTGATCGGCGTTGTGTACATCCACCAGTATGCCGGTCTCGTCGTGCTGGACGATTTCGGGAATGCTGCTCACGTCGGTGGCAACCACCGGCTTCGCCGCCGCCATCGCCTCCACCAGCACGTAACCGAATCCCTCCACCACCGACGGCAACACCAGCAGGTCGATCGCCTTCATGACCGCGGGGATGTCCCTGCGAAACCCGGCGTGAACCACGTTGCGCTCGACGCCGAGTTCGCGCGTCTTCTCCAGCAGGAACTCCACCAGCATGCCCTTGCCGACAAAGAGAAAGCGGACGCCTGGCAGCTGCTCGACCACACGCGGGATGCTCCACACCAGATCGGGGATTCCTTTGCGTTCGATGATCTGCCCCACGAACCCCACCACCGGTGCGTCGTCCGCAATGCCCAGTTCCGCGCGCAACGCCATCCCGTCCTGTGGCCCGTCCAGGTATGGCGCCGGGTCGATTCCCTTGTATATGACCTCGATGCGATCCGGGCTCAACCACGGCGCGTTCATGAGCAGCGAACGCTTGGTGGCTGCGGAGTTGGCCAGAATGTGATCCGCCAGATGGTTGTAGGTGAATCGATAACGCAGCTTGTTCTTGAGGGGATAGTCGACCTCGCGCGATGGCACCACCGCAATCCGGCCCGCCAGGCGGGCGGCCAGGCCGGAGAAGCGCAACTCCTTGTCCATGTTGGTGGAGATCACGTCGATGTCCCGGGCGCGCATGAGCCGGACCATGTTTGCGACCACCACCGGGTCGAAATCGCTGCGCATCGCAACCGGCACCACGTCCAATCCCTCGGCGCGCGCGTTCTTTTCCAGGATGGTTCCGGGTCTGCAGGCGAGCGTCACCGTGTGGCCGCGGGCGGCAAGGCCGTGCATGACGTCCATGAGCCACACCTCGGCGCCCCCCCACATCTGAATCGAATTGACAAAGAGAACGCGCAACGGCCCGTTCATTCAGATTGCGGTGGCACGGAAAGTGGCCGGCGTTCGAACAGCATGGTTCCCGTCCGGCCGTCCGCCTTGTACTCGAGCAGCAGCATCCCGTTCATGAAGGAGTAGCGTTGCACGGCGCCAAACAATGCCAGAAAGCGCGACTGCACCTCGGCGGCCGTGCCAATGCACGACCCTTCGTCCGCCACGACGGCCAGCACATGGACCTCGCCGGGGAAATCGGCATCCCGGAAACCCGCCGAGTAGGCCTGACACCCGGCGAAGCCCGAAACGCGAATGCCCTCGAAAACCGCGCTGACCTCCGGCTCCGCCGGCGCGGGCTCATCCCAGCTCCACCACTTGAGCACCCACACCACCCCGGCCAGCACGGATACGTCGAGCCGTCCGGTCGGCGTGGTTCTCACCTCCACCAGTCCATCCGCCGTCAGCTGCCACACGCGCGTGACCAGGTCGCCCGGGCAGCACACAGGATCGCCGGGTCCGACCTGCAGAACATCGATCACGATGCGCCCATCGGTTACACGTGCGTCCCGAATCTTCACCCGGTCACCCAGCAACGCCGCGCCGACGCAGTCCGTTGCCCCGGCTTCCCGCCGCATCACCGTTACGTAGAGCAATTCACCGGTCCCGCCGCCGCTGTAACCCACCAGCGCCACCGCCTCATCGTTCCCGTCACCGTCGAGATCTCCGGTGAGGCGAAAATCGCGCGCGTAGTACAGACGCGGCCGCGCTACGCCGCCCACCACAAAAGGCTCCCCCTGCCAGAGTCCATCCACCAGTGTGACGTGTTCAGCGAGTGCGTCGATGCCGGAGTAGGTGGCATTCTTCAGTTCATCCAGGGTGGGCGCACCCGTCGCGTTGGCGGGAGGCGCGGCCTTCTCGGTTTCGTGCCGCTCGCAACCGGCCAGCAGCGTCAACAACAGCATTGCAAAAACGGTTGATCGTCTCATCATCGTGTATTCTTCCTCTCCATCACTTCTATTTCTACCGGCACCGACATGGGGATCACACGGCCCTCGTCCACGAACCCGGCGACGACCAGGTATCGGCCCGCGGCCAGTGCCTGGGCGGCGTTGAAGTAGCGCTGTCGCCCGCTCCACTCGCGCACGATCATGCCCAGCTCACCCGGCGCCATCACCAGGGTGGTGTCCTGCGGAATACACTCCCGCGCGACGCGCAGGGGCGTTCCTTCCGGCGTGGTGATTTCGTAATCCCAGATGCAGTGCGTCTTGAACTTCTTCTTGTAGGCGTCCTCGCTGTCGTTGAACAGGCTCGCCTCCATGGTGACGCGGTCTCCGGGTGAGAACTTGAGCGGCGCCACGCGCACGGAGAACTTGAGCCCGCGCGGGGCCGGCGTGACACCGGGAATGACCTCGCCCTCCCCCGCGCGTTCGCCCCGGTGCGCGCAGCCGGAAAGACCGGCCAGCAGGCACAGGCAAGCCACGAAGACCGCAAGATGCCTTCTATTTCCTGCGCACATACCGGCCATCGAACACCGCCTGCCAGGACGCTACGCCGTCCGTCGACACTTCGATGAGTTGCCTGACCTCGCCGTTTTCCAGCGCTGTGAGCGTGGTGCGGTCGAAGTAGCTGCCACCGCCCGGCAGCCTGACCTCGCCCTGGAAGCGCAGACTGTTCTCCGCGCGTTCGACCAGCTTCTTCTCCTTCACCCCGCCGCGCGAGAGCGCGTTGCCCGTCACCCACACCTGCTTCCACGTCTTTTCTTCGGGAAGGTAGTAGAACAGACTGTGACCGCGCGTACGCATCGTGGAAGTCCAGTCTTCGGTCACCGCGCAGCCATCCAGGATCTTCTCGATGTGATTGACGCCGGCCAGTGTGTCCTCCACGTACACATCCCAGTCGCCCAGCCAGAAGTCGAGCATGGCGAACGCGGGGTCCGCCGCGCACGATGGCGGAGGCGGTGGTGGTGGTGGCTCGTCACCCCGCGCGGGTGCGCCCGGCACGAGCAGGAACAGAAGCATGATCATCGTGGCACGCATTCGAACTTCCTTCCTGGATGGTATCATAGCAGGCGCACCAGGTCGGGCGCCTCGCCGCGCAGCCGGGCCGCGGCGGCGGCGTCATCCGCCATGAACGCAAAATCGGCAAAGTCGAAGCCGGGGCCCACCGTGCACGTCACCAGTGCGTGGGTTCCCAGCGCGCGCGCCGCCTGCCACGCACCTCCCGGAACCACCGCTGTGGTGATATCTCCGCCGGAGGACGCGCCCAACCGGTGCACGGTCACGCCGAACGTGGCGCGGTCGATCACCAGCAGTTCCAGCGGATCCCCCTCGAGAAACGTCCACTGCTCGTCGGAGCGCACCGAGTGCCACCGGCTGGTGCCACCCTCACCGAGCAGGAAGTAGATGGCGCTCAGCGCCGCGCGCGTTCCACGCCCGTCACCCGGTTTCACCACCGCCGGCGAACGAAACACCTCCCGGTAGAATCCACCTTCGGGGTGGGGTTCCAACTGGAGCGCCAGGATCAACTGTTTGCTGCGCGACCCCGCCATCGCTACTTGAAGGCCTCCGCGAGGAACTCCTTCAACGCCGCCCAGGAGCGACGGTCGGCGGCCGCGTTGTACTCGAGGCCGGGGATCCCACGCTCGTCCGCGCCTGGATTGGTGAAGGAGTGCTTGGCGCCGCCGAAGGAAATGAATTCGTAGTCGGCGCCGGACTCGGCCAGGTTCTTCTGGAACTGCTGGACGACATCATCGGGCATGAATCCATCGGCTGCGCCGTGGCACACCAGGATGCTCGCCTTCACAGGGCCGGGGGCCGGCTCGGGAAAGAGCCCGCCGTGAAAGCTCGCGACGGCGTCGAGATCCGCGCCGTTGAGCGCCATACGCAGCACCACCGAGCCGCCCATGCAGTAGCCGATGGCGGCCACGTGTTCCGGATTTACGCGCGGGTTCTTCTTGAGGAGATCGTAGGCGGCCATGAAACGAGCCGTCGCCATCTCCTGATTGGCCGCCAGCGCGCTCGACCACTCGCCCGCTTCCTGCGGGTGCTCGGTGGTCTTGCCCTCTCCGAACATGTCGATGGCGAAGGCCACATAGCCCAACTCGGCAAGCATCTTCGCGCGCATGCGCGCGTAGTCGTTCAAACCCCACCACTCGTGCACCACCATGACGCCGGGCCGCTTGCCCGTGACGGCGTCGTCGTAGACGATAACTCCCTTGAGCGCGGAATCCCCCTGCTTGTACTCAACGGGTTCTATCTTGACCGCGCCGTGCGCGGCCTGGGCCAGGAGCCCCACCAGGATCACAAGTGCGAGTGTTTTCATCCGTAACCTCCCTTGGGTCGGTGACCCGCAAATCGGGATTCTGCCACGATCCGGGCCCGCGGAAAAGAGCGGAATCCTCGCGGAACATTTCTTTGACGGGGGTCCCCGGCTCTAGTAGATTGGCCCCGGTCATACTTCAATCAGGTCTTTATCGGGAGGTCAATCTTGTCCAAACATCTCACATTTGTGCTGGCGGCGGCACTGCTGCTCACGCCGGCATTCATTACCACCGCCACCGCGGGCAGTAACATTGGCGGCGGGATTCACTATCTCCACAACCTTGCCGACATCCAGGACTCGGATGGTTTCGACAGCAACGCGTTCTCGATTCTGGGCTCATACCAGTTTTCCGGCCCGCTGCTCACGTTCGAGGGCGACGTGGAGTACATCTTCGACATGTACGGCTCGGGTGAGGCCGGTTGGGCCCCGCAGGCGTACGTGCTGATCGGCAACCTCATCTACGGCGGCGCTGGCATCGGCATCTACTACACCGACGGCGACTGGGCCAGCGATCCGTTCTACAACCTGCGCGGCGGCGTGAACCTGCCGCTGGGCAGCATGCGTCTGGACGCCTTCGCCACCTATCAGTTCTGGAGTGAGGGAGATATCAAGGATCTTACCGGCGAGGACTTCAACGCCGTCACGTTCGCGGCATTGCTGCGCTTCGACATCTAGGCCCTCAGCAATACAAACCGAAAGGCCGGCGGATGCACATGCGTCCGCGGGTCTTCTTTCATCTTCAGCCACGCGCGATGTCGCGCACCCCCGAGAGCAGGCGGTCGATCTCGTCGGCGGTGGTGTAGCATGCACAGCCCGCGCGCACCAGCCCGTCACCCACACCTATGCGTTCCACCACCGTGGGTGCGTAGAAGTGTCCGTGCGACGCAAACACGGCGCGCGCCGCAAGGTGGTGCGTCACGTCGCCCGCTGCGACACCACGCACGCAGAAGGACACGGTCGGGGTTCGTGGCATTTCCGGCACCGGCCCGTAGCAGGTCACGCCGTCTATTTCGCGCAATCCCTCCCACAGTTGCTCCGTCAACTGCGCCCCCCGCTGGTGCACCGCCGCGTAGGTCGCGGAAAGACCCTGCCGACGCTCCGATGATCCGGACAGCGACGCCAGGAAATCCACCGCGGCGGCAGCCCCGGCGATGCCCTCGAAGTTCGCGGTGCCGGTTTCGATCCGGTCGGGCGCGTCCGCGGGCGCCGGGTCGAGCCTTGGCACATCGAGCGAAGCCAGGAGTTCGCCACGGCCAAAGAGGACGCCCACGTGGGGGCCGTAGAACTTGTACGCGGAACAGGCGAGGAAGTCGCAGTCCAGCGCGCGCACGTCCGGCAACTCGTGCGGTGCGTAATGAACCGCGTCGACAAATACCAGCGCCCCCACCTCCCGCGCCATGCCAACCACGCGGGCCATATCGGTGATGGTTCCCAGCGCGTTGGAAGCCGCGCCCACCGCCACCAGCCGGGTGCGGCCGGTAATGCACCGGGCCATGTCGTCCATGTCTAGTGCTCCGGTTGCGGCGTCCATACGCGCCGTGCGCAGGGTCACGCCCCGCTCACTCTCCAGACGGCGCCACGGCGCCACGTTGGCGTGATGGTCCAGTTCCGTCACCACGATCTCGTCACCCGCGCCCCACTGCATTCCCAGTGCCCGTGCAACGTGAAAGGTCAGTGTGGTCATGTTGGCGCCGAACACCACTTCGTCCGGCGCACAGTTGAAGAAATCTGCAAACACGCCACGCGACGACGCCACGATGACATCGGTCTCCAGGCTGGTGGGAAAGTTCCAGTGCGTGTTTCCGTTGTGATTGAGGAGGTAGTCCTGCACCGCGTCGGTCACCGCGCGCGGCACCTGGGTACCACCGGGCCCGTCGAAGTAGGCGACGGGGAGGCCACCCTGCCTGCGACCCAGCGCCGGGAAGTGTGCCCGGATGTCCTCGACGCCCCGAACCATTGCGCGGCTAGTGCTTTCGCTCGATCCAGGCATAGAACCCTCCGCTCGCGTACGCGCCGCCGCGCACCCGCAGCACAATCTCGTTGCGTCCGGTCACCAGTTGCAGGGGGATCCGCTGGCCATCGTGCTCCGGATTGCGCCAGAAGTCGTACCACGCATGGTCCCCACGGGGAATGAACCAGTGGAAACGGCCATTCACCCACAGCGCCAGGTCGTCGATGGTGGAGATATTGAGTTCCGCGGCCCCTCCCTGGTCGGTCACCACCTTGGTGCGAAAGTAGGCCACGGCGTTGGGACCTTGATAATCCACCACGCGCCCGGTAACCACCGCCCCGCGCTCGTCGGTCGCGAAGGAACGCCACGCGTCCGGGTGTGATTCGGGGTCGCGCGCGATGGCGTCGTCGGTGCGCGGCATCGGCCCCGCCACCATCCAGTCGGTGAGGAGCGCCTCCGGGTCGTACTGGAATTCGAAGGGCCGCGGCGGCCCGGCGTAGGAAAGCTTGCCGATGGACGTCACCTTGACGTTGTCCACCCATACGTCTCCACCCACCGAGCGCGGCTGCAGACCGATCGCGCCGGAGTCGAACTCGAACAACGGGAAGGTGAGTTGCGGAATATCGCCCGGCCCCACGTAGAAATGCGCGGTGCGGCCAACCACCTCCACCCTGAAGTGCTGCCACTCACCCATGCGGATGGCCGCATCTCCAGCCAGCATGGTGCGGCACTCCTCGTACAGCAGCCGGCCCACGTTGAAGTCGCGGTGCGGGTTTGGCATCAGGTAGGACCCGTTCCCCTTTATATAAATGAGGCCGAAGTCCATCCGTTCGCCGGTCCGGCGGAAGTTGTAGGCCACCCCCAGGTAGTTGTTCTGGGCGTCGGGAAACAGGACGTCCCCCTCGATGGCCACCGGCCCCCATCGCTCCGAGCCCTTGATCAGGGCCAGAACGTCGCCCCACGGGCGCAACACCATGACGTTGCCGTGCTTCGCGTCTCCCGACTTCTGCACGAACACCGCGTTGTCGCCGGTCACCTCCCAGCCATCGAGCCCCTTCTCGAAGTCATCCGAAAAGCGCTCGCGCCCCGCCGCCACGGACACCGCAGGCAACACCACCAGCGCCGCCACCGCGGCAATTCCTTGGAGCGAGAAACGTTTCATCGCTTACATCAGCGCGGCGTCGAGTTCAATGGTAAGACCGGGGCGCAGCAGATTGGACACCGGGCACTTCTTCTCCGCGTCCTCCGCCAGCCGTTTGAAGGTCTCGTTGTCGAGCCCCGCAACCTTGCCGCGGGTCTCAAGGTGCATGGTGTGAATGCGCCCGTCCTCCAGGGTGATGGTGGCCTTGGTGGAAATGGTGTCGGGCACGTGACCCTGCTGGCTCAGGTAGTTCGAGAACGCCATGCTGAAGCAGGCCGCGTGTGCGGCCGCAATGAGCTCCTCGGGGTTGGTGCCGCGGGCATTCTCGAAGCGCGTCGCAAAGGTGAAGGGGGTGTCCTTGAGGACGCCGCTGGTCGCGCCGATCGAGCCCTTTCCACTCTTGAGATCACCATGCCACGTGCCCGTGGCGGTGCGCAGAATCGCTGGCATTGGATTTCCTCTCGGTCGGGATGGTTACTGGCAGCCGGTCACTGCCGCAGCTTACCCCCCACGGAGCCAGAAATCCAACGAAAGGTCGGTCCCCGAGAGACCCCGGCGAGATACCCAATATATACCACATGAAAAGCATACCCTTGTCCCGAAACGAGTTGTAACTAATTTCACAATGTGCCCTTGACGTTATTAGAATAACGGACCTATAATTCTTAAGACGGTTAAATAGTTACCGGGTTAACGAATTAGTGAATATGAGCACACTCGACCCGCAATCCCCTGAGGGACGGGGGGAAGCCGGCCGCGGCGGGTCAGCCGCGGACGAGCGTTTTCACGCCGTCCTTCGACTCAGCCACATCTTCTCGTCGGTGGTCCGCGAGATCCTCGAGGTCCGCCTGCTCGAAGACGCGACTCCGCTCCCGCTGACGCTCTCGCAGTTTCACATTCTCAAGCTCATGACGCTGAACGGTCGCCACCAGGTGGGCGAACTGGCGGAGTTTCTCGGTGTGAGTGC
>JAOUHG010000033.1 GCA_029865265.1 Candidatus Krumholzibacteriia bacterium
GGAGATGGAGATCGAGTTGATCACGCCGATCGCGATGGAGCTGGAGCTCCGGTTCGCGATCCGTGAGGGCGGTCGCACGGTGGGTGCCGGCGTCGTCACCGAAGTCATTCAGTAAGAGAGGGATGAGGCGTGAGAGACCACGTAACGCTGGCGTGCAGCAAATGCAAACGCCGCAATTATACGACCACCAAGAACAAGAAGAAGCACCAGGACCGCGTGGCGCACAAGAAGTACTGCCGCTGGTGCAACTCGCACACGGAGCACAAGGAAACGCGCTAGCGCATTCCGTGGCGAGAACGACCGGACACACAGGCCTGTAGCTCAATTGGTAGAGCACCGGTCTCCAAAACCGGGGGTTGCAGGTTCGAGTCCTGCCGGGCCTGCCATTTACGACGGAAAAATGAGATGAAAGAGCGCATCGTCATATTTTTCAACGAGACCAAGACGGAGCTCAAGAAGGTCACCTGGCCCACGCGTGAGGAACTCAAGCAGTCCACACGCGTGGTGATCATCGCCACCTTTCTCGTGACGATTTTCATCGGCATCGTGGACCAGATCCTGAGCCGGATCATCAAGCTGGTCTTCGGTTAAGACGGTACGTTTGGAGCCGCGCATCGCAATGAGCGAGAACAACGAAATCAAAGAGCAGTCGGCAGCGGCGGCGTCCACCCCCGAGGTGGAAGAAGTCACCAAGATGCCGATGCGCTGGTACGTGGTGCACACGTACTCCGGCCACGAGAACAAGGTGCGCGAGAACATCCAGAAGATGATCAACGCGTCCTCGATCCGTGATCATTTCGGCCAGATCGTGGTGCCGACCGAAGAGGTCGCCGAGATGAAGAAGGGGAAGAAGACCATCACCACGAAGAAGTTCTTCCCCAGTTACATCATGATCGAGATGAACATGTCGGACGAGGCGTTCCATCTGGTGACCGATCTACCGGGTGTCACCGGTTTTGTCGGTACGTCGTCGGGGCCGCAGCCGCTGACCAAGCCGGAAGTGGAGCGGATCCTCGGCCGCATGGACAAGGAAAAGCAGACCATCATTCCGGAGATTCCGTTCACGCTGGGCGAGCACATCCGCATCAAGGATGGTCCGTTCAGCGACTTCACCGGCGTGATCGACGAGATCAACGCCGAGCGCGGAAAGCTCCGGGTGTTGGTGAGTATCTTCGGGCGAGAGACCCCCGTCGAACTCGACTTCTTGCAGGTCGAAAACATCTAAACGCGTTACGACCGCGCGTGCAGTGCCCGGCAAGGGGCCGCGCCGCCCGTGGTGGTCGTTTGCATACTGGAGAAATTCGTCATGGCAGCTCCCAGCAAGCCCGCAGCAAAGGGCGGTAAAGGCAAGAAGGTCGTAACCGTGGTGAAGCTGCAGATCCCGGGTGGAAATGCCACGCCCGCGCCGCCGGTGGGTCCGGCGCTCGGTCAGCACGGCGTCAACATCATGGACTTCTGCAAGCAGTTCAACGCGCGAACGCAGCAGCAACAGGGCGTGATAACGCCGGTGCTGCTCACCGTCTTTTCGGACCGCTCGTTCGACTTCATCACCAAGACGCCGCCGGCGTCGGTGTTGCTCAAGCAGGCCGCCGGCCTGGCCAAGGGCTCGGGCGAACCCAACCGCAACAAGGTTGGCAAGGTGACCTCGGAACAGGTGCGCAAGATTGCGGAAACCAAGATGCCCGACCTCAACGCGGTCGACATCGAGGCAGCGATGAAAATGGTAGCCGGAACGGCCCGCAGCATGGGCCTGCTGGTGGAGGACTGAGAGATATGAAGGAAGGCAAGCGTTACACGACGGCCACGGCCAAGGTGGAGCACGGCAAGCTCTACGATCTCGACGAGGCGGTACGCCTGGTCAAGGAAACCGCAACCGCCAAGTTCGACGAGACCATCGAGCTCTCCGCGCTACTGGGCGTGGATCCGCGCCAGGCGGACCAGCAGGTGCGCGGCACGGTGGTGCTGCCCAACGGCACCGGGCGCACGGTGCGCGTGCTGGTGCTGGCGCGCGGCGAGAAGGAACGCGAGGCGCGTGACGCCGGCGCCGACTTCGTGGGTGCCGACGAGTTCATCCCCAAGCTCACCGGCGGCTGGACCGACGTGGATGTCATCATTGCCACGCCGGACCTCATGGGTGAAGTGGGCAAGCTGGGCCGCGTGCTCGGTCCCCGTGGCCTCATGCCCAACCCCAAGAGCGGCACGGTGACCTTCGATGTGGCCAAGGCGATCAATGACGTCAAGGCCGGCAAGGTGGAGTACCGCGTCGACAAGAACGCCAACCTGCACGTGCCCATCGGCAAGCGGTCGTTCGACCAGGAGAAGCTGCTCGAGAACCTGAAGGTTCTCATCCACGAAATCGTTCGCGCAAAACCTGCCGCGAGCAAGGGTCGCTACATCAAGAGTCTGTCGATCTCGTCCACCATGGGACCGTCGGTGAAGCTCGACAGTCAGAACATCGTCGTCACGCTGCAGTAAGCGGCACAGTTGGAGGAAGTCATGGCCCGTCCCGAAAAAGTCGCGCAGGTCGATCTCGTAACCGAGTCGATCACCGCCGCCCGGTCCGTCGTTCTGTCGGATCTGACGGGGCTCGACGTCGCAAAGATCACGGAGCTGCGCCGGCGCTGTCGCGCCGAGGGCGTCGAGCTTCGTGTGGTCAAGAACACGCTGGCAAAGCGGGGCATAAAGGACACGCCCGCGGCCGCGCTCGAACCCCACTTCCGGGGCCCGACGGCCATTGCCATCAGCCGCGACACCGAGAACGTCGCGGCCAAGGTGCTGGTGAAGTTCGCCGAGGAGTTCGAGCTGCCGAAATTCAAGGCGGCCTTCCTGGACGGCAACGTCATCGACGCCACCGGCGTACTGGCGCTCGCGAAGCTTCCGTCCAAGCCGGAAATGCTCGCGCAGTTGCTGGGAGGCATCCAGGGTCCCGCGCGGAACCTGCTGGGTGTCATGGAGGGTCCGCTGCGGAACCTCCTCAGTGTGATGAAGCAGGCATCGGAGAAACAGTCGTAGGTGTGAGGCAGGCGCCTCGAAGTGCTGATCAGAAACCATCGGTGAAGGAGTAGAGATCATGTCGGAAGCAGTGAAGTTGAGCAGTTCCAACGCCCAGACGGCCATGGAGGCCATCGAGAAGCTGACGCTCCTCGAGATGTCGGAACTCGTCAAGGCGCTGGAGGACAAGTTCGGCGTCACCGCGGCGTCGCCGATGGCGTTTGCCGCGATGCCCGGTGCGGCAGCGGCCGCGCCTGCCGAGGAGAAGACCGAGTTCGACGTTATTCTCGCCGCCGTGGGTGCGGAGAAGATCAAGGTCATCAAGGTCGTGCGTGCGATCACGGGTCTGGGTCTCAAGGAGGCCAAGGATCTCGTGGAGGGTGCTCCCAAGCCTGTCAAGGAAGGCGTGCCCAAGGCCGAAGCGGAAGAGCTCAAGAAGCAGCTCGCCGAGACCGGCGCGACCGTCGAAGTCAAGTAACGCGCGTCGCGTTTCGACGGGACCGGGCGCCCCATGCGGGCGTCCGGCCGTCGGCGCGCTTTCTGCGCGAAGCTTTTACAGGCGCAGCGGTGTATAACCCTGCGCCCGCGCGCGTCCCTGCCAGTGGGTGCGGGCGGTTGCAGACTGCGAAAGACCCCGTTACTTCGAGGACACGATGATCAAGAAGCCCGAAAAAGCTATTATGTCGTACCCCCGGGACGAGCACGGACGCGTGCAGTTCGCCAAGATCCCGGAGGTCATGGACATTCCCAATCTCCTCGCTATCCAGCTGGAGAGCTACGCTGAGTTCCTGCAGCGCGAAGTCGCCATCGACAAGCGCAAGGACCAGGGACTCGAGGCCGTCTTCAACTCGGTTTTCCCTATCGAATCGCCCAAGGGAAAGTACAAGCTCGAGTACCACGGCTACATCATCAGCGAACCCAAGTACTCCGAGGAGGAGTGCAAGGAGCGCGACCTGACCTACGCGGCGCCGCTCAAGGCCCGTCTTCGCCTCGTTATCAATGAGGAAGACGAGGAGAGTGGCGAGAAGCGCCTCAAGGACATCATCCAGAGCGAGGTGTTCCTGGGCGAAATCCCCATTCTCACCCGCAAGGGCACCTTCATCATCAACGGTGCCGAGCGCGTGATCGTCAGCCAGTTGCACCGTTCGCCGGGCGTGTTCTTCGGCGACGAGATTCACCCCAACGGCAAGCGCCTGTTCAACGCGCGCATCATTCCGTATCGCGGCTCGTGGGTGGAGTTCACCGTCGACATCAACGATGTCATGTTCGTGAACATCGACCGTCGCCGCAAGATTCCGGTATCGGTGCTGCTCAAGGCGATGGGCTTCGACACCAACCAGTCGATCCTGCGCCTGTTCCATCAGGAAGAGGTCGTCCGCCTGGGGGCCAAGAGCAAGAAGGACGAAGAGCTGGTGGGCCGCGTCTCTATCCAGGACGTCACCGACAAGGGTTCGGGCGAGGTCATGCTGGAGGCAGGCCAGATGATCGACGACAAGATCATCGAGAAGCTGCGCGAGGCCAAGGTCACCCAGGTGCACTGCATCAAGTACCCCGAGAACGAAAGCCCGGAAGACGACGTCGTTCTGAAGACGCTCAAGAAGGACAGCTCGCAGGGACAGGACGCGGCGCTCAAGAAGATCTACAACCTTATTCGTCCCGGTGATCCGCCGAACCTGGAGACGGCGCGCGCGCTGCTGCAGCGCATGTTCTTCACGCCCAAGCGCTACGACCTGGCGCCGGTGGGGCGTTACAAGATCAACCGCCGCCTCAAGCTGGATGTTCCCATCGAGACCACCACGCTGGATCCGGCCGACTTCGTGGCCGTGATTGCGTGCCTGCTCGACATGAAGGCGGCCGACGCCGAGCCGGATGACATCGACCACCTGGGCAACCGCCGCATTCGTTCGGTGGGAGAGTTGCTGGCCAACCAGTTCTCCATCGGACTGGCGCGCATGGCGCGTATCGTCAAGGAGCGCATGACGCTCCAGCAGGACAGCGACCAGATCACGCCGTACGACCTGATCAACGCGCGCACCGTGTCCGCGGTGATCCAGTCGTTCTTCGGATCGAGCCAGCTCTCGCAGTTCATGGACCAGACCAACCCGCTCGCCGAGCTGACGCACAAGCGCCGGCTCTCCGCGCTGGGACCGGGCGGTCTTACCCGCGAGCGCGCCGGCTTCGAAGTACGCGACGTGCACTTCACGCACTACGGCCGCATGTGCCCCATCGAGACGCCGGAAGGTCCCAACATCGGGCTGATCAGCTCGCTGGCCACCTTCGCGCGCATCAACCAGTACGGTTTCCTGGAGACGCCGTACCGCCGCGTGGACAACGGCCGCGTCACCGAGGACATCGCGTTCCTCTCCGCGGACGAAGAGGCCGACTGCATCATCGCGCAGGCCAACGCGCAGGTAAACGAGAAGGGCCAGTTCCAGGCCGACAACGTGCTGGCGCGCTGCCGAAGCGACTTCCCCGTGGTGGAGCCGTCGCAGCTGCAGTACATGGACGTGTCGCCCCGCCAGCTGGTGAGTGCGGCCGCGTCGCTGATCCCGTTCCTCGAGCACGACGACGCCAACCGCGCTCTCATGGGCTGCAACATGCAGCGCCAGGCGGTTCCCCTGCTTACCGCGCAGTCGCCGCTGGTCGGCACCGGCATGGAAGGAAAGATCGCGCGCGATTCGGGCGTGCTGGTGATCTCGCGCCGCGCGGGCACCGTGATGAGCGTGTCGGGTGAGCACATCGTGGTGGATCCGGGTGGCCGCAAGGACACGCTGGATGACTACTCGGACTACGAGGGCATGGACGAATATCCGTTGCTCAAGTTCAAGCGCTCCAACCAGGACACGTGCATCAACCAGAAGCCGCTAGTTCACGTGGGCGAGAAGATCAAGGCCGGCCAGGTGCTGGCGGATGGTCCCGCCACCGAGAAGGGCGAGCTGGCGCTGGGCATCAACGCGCTGGTCGCGTTCATGCCGTGGCTGGGCTACAACTACGAAGACGCCATCGTGTGCAGCGAAGCTTTCCTCAAGCAGGACAAGTTCACCAGTCTGCACATCGAGGAGTTCGAGTGCCAGGTCCGCGACACCAAGGCGGGCATGGAGGAGATCACGCGCGAGATCCCCAACGTCGGCGAAGAGGCCCTCAAGAACCTCGACGAGGACGGCATCGTGCGCATCGGCGCGCGCGTGAAGGCGGGCGATATCCTGGTGGGCAAGGTGACGCCCAAGGGCGAGACCGAGCTGTCGCCGGAAGAGCGCCTGCTGCGCGCCATCTTCGGCGAGAAGGCCGGCGACGTGCGCGACGCCTCGCTCAAGGCGCCTCCGGGCATGGACGGCATCGTGGTTGGCATCGAGGTGTTCTCGCGCAAGGAGCGCGATGACAAGTCGCGCAGCCAGGACAAGATCCGCCTCAACAAGCTCAAGAAGGGACGCGACCAGGAGGTGGAGCGGGTCAAGTACATCCGCCACCAGAAACTGGAGCGGCTCATGGTGGGTGAAACCAGCGAGAAGCTGGTGCACGCCGAGACCGGCGAGGTCATCGCCAAGGCCGGGCGCAAGATCACCGACAAGTTCTTCGAGGAGATCGATCTCGACAACCTGCAATGGGGCCTCGCCATCGTGAAGGACCCCAAGGTCGATCGCCAGGTGCAGGTGGTGCTGGACACCGCCGCCAAGGCCATCGAGCGCATCGACGTGCAGTACGAGAAGGAAGTCGAGCGCGTGACACGCGGCGACGAACTTCCGCCCGGCGTATCGCGCCTGGTCAAGGTGTACGTGTTCCGCAAGCGCAAGCTGCAGGTGGGCGACAAGATGGCGGGACGCCACGGCAACAAGGGCGTGGTGGCGCGCGTGGTCCCGGTGGAGGATATGCCGCACCTGCCAGACGGCCGCCCGGTGGAGATCGTCCTGAACCCGCTGGGCGTGCCGAGCCGAATGAACGTGGGCCAGATTCTGGAAACCCACCTCGGCTGGGCGGCGCACGCGGGCGGTTACGCCGTCACCTGTCCGGTGTTCGACGGCGCCTCGGTACTCGAGATCAAGCAGGCGCTGCGCGAGCAGGGCCTGCCCGAGACCGGCAAGAGCATGCTGTTTGACGGCCGCACGGGCGAACCGTTCGAGCAGGAGGTCACCGTGGGCTACATCTATATGATGAAGCTCTCGCACCTGGTGGACGACAAGATCCACGCCCGCTCCATCGGACCGTACTCGCTGGTGTCCCAGCAGCCGCTGGGCGGCAAGGCGCAGTTCGGCGGGCAGCGCTTCGGAGAAATGGAAGTGTGGGCGCTGGAAGCCTACGGCGCAGCGTTCTGCCTGCAGGAGCTGCTCACCGTGAAGTCGGACGACATCCAGGGACGCGCCAAGATCTACGAAGCGATCGTAAAGGGCGAGAACCCGGCCGAGCCGGGCATCCCCGAGTCGTTCAACGTACTTGTGAAGGAACTTCAGAGCCTCGCTCTGGACATCGAGCTGGAACGAGGCTAGGCAAGCAGTACACGCTCGGGTTGGGGCGACTCTCGGGGGAACAGGTTAAGACAAACGACATTTTTCGCTCTCTTTTCCGACGAAGCGGAGTTGCACGCGGACGAGACACTCACAGAGCGTATGGCCCGTCAGTTAGGAGCGCAAGAGCTATGAAGTCCGCGATGAGGCAAGGGCTGCTGATCGCCGTGGCCGCTGGTCTGGCAGGTTCATGCGCCACAGGAGTTGTACTCGCAACGACGAGCGCGGGCGACACCTGGGACGTTTCGTCACTCCGTGACGCCGACATAGTGGTGCGGGGCACAGTGGCCTCCATCACGGAGGGAACCGTGCGGCAGGCGGACTTCTGGATGCTACCGGAGAGTGAGATGTTGCGAGACAAGACGGTGGCTTACGTGACGATGCACGTTAACGAAGTTCTGAGAGGCCCGGCTCAGTCTGGCGACTGGACACTCATGGTGTATAACCATCCTCTGGAAGTGGATGGTTTCTTTCCGGTTGGTCAAGAGATGGTTGTGTGCGGCTTCTTTCATCCGCGGTTGCGCCTCTACTACCAAACAGCGGCTAAGAGTCGCTATCTCAAGACGGGCAGCGATTGGGCCTCTCGAGATGGTGATCACACGTCGACCATTTCAGACTCTGCGATGCGGGCAAGCGTGAGGCAGTGGGAACTTGCGAACGTCATCGAGCAAGCGGAGTTGATTGTTGAAGGGGAAGTGGTGGCCGTTGAGAAATCGGTCATCACTGGGCCGGACGGTGCCAAAGCAGAGCTGGCCAAGATTTCCTTGCGTGTTGATCAACTGGATAAGGGCAGAGTGGTCGGCATTCCCCGCATAGACCTCGTGGCGATAACAAGAGGCCGATATTCTCCCGAATGGCGAATGCCTGTGCCGAAGAACTACGTGGTGGGCCAACGATGGCTGTGTATGCTCAAACGCAATGAGCACGGTTGGTATTCTTTTGCTGGTGTCAATGGGCTGTTTCAGGTGGTTGATGGTGGGCTTATCTACGCGGAGCGCGTAACTTATTGGCGAACCCGATCCTACGTAAGGGAAGCGATTCGTCTTCAGCCGGGGAGATAGCGATTGGAACTGCGGAGTTTACTGTGGCGTCGTCCGAGCCGCTGAGCCTTTCAGAAGAGGACTTTGAGCTTGTAGTGGGCGACATTCTTGCGGGCCCGTCAACGATCTCGACGAACGCCAGCCAGCGGCAGTTGTCGCTTGTCGAGCGGCTCCTTACTGTGGCGCCGGCGACGTACAGAAACGAGCTTGCGCAGAACTATCCGAACCCGTTCAACCCGACCACGACGGTCGCGTTTTCGGTGGCCGAGGATGCAAATGTCGATCTGCGCATCTACGATGTCCGGGGTGCCGCGGTGAAGACGCTCGCGAATGAGCGCTTTCAGGCTGGTGTCCACCGCCTGGGATGGGATGGCTACAACGACCGGGGCCAGCCCGTTGCGAGCGGGGTGTACTTTTACAAGCTCGTGGCGGGGTCGTTTACGGACACGAAGAAGATGACGGTGATCAAGTGAGTGGGCGGCCTGGGGCTGCTCGAATCGACGGAGCGTATCGCCCGTCAGTAGGAGGAGTCTAGGTGTTCATCAACCTGGAGAAAGATCGCAGGAAGCCGACCGACTTCAAGTCGATCCGCATCATGCTGGCGTCGCCCGAGCGCATCCGCGAGTGGAGCTATGGCGAGGTCACCAAGCCGGAGACCATCAACTACCGCTCGTTCAAGCCGGAAAAAGACGGCCTGTTCTGCGAGCGCATTTTTGGCCCGGTGAAGGACTGGGAGTGCAGTTGCGGCAAGTACAAGCGCATCCGCTACCGCGGCGTCATCTGTGACCGCTGCGGCGTGGAAGTGACGCGCGCCAACGTGCGCCGCGAACGCCTGGGCCACATCGAACTGGCCGTGCCGGTTTCGCACATCTGGTTCTTCAAGGGGCTGCCCAGCCGCATCGGCCACCTGCTCGACATGACCATCCGCGACCTCGAGCGCGTGCTCTACTACGAGTCGTTCATCGTGGTGGACCCGGGCAACGCGCCGGTCAAGGAGAAGCAACTGCTCTCCGAGGACCGCTTCCTCGAGTTGGAGGACCAGAACCTGGAGTTCACCGCGCGCATGGGTGCGGAGGCCATCAAGGAACTGCTCAAGCGCATCGACCTGAACGAGCTGTCCAAGGAACTGCGCACCCGCATCGAGACCGAAACCTCGGTGCAGCGCAAGAAGGACCAGCTCAAGCGCCTCAAGGTGGTGGAGGCCTTCCGTGGTTCCGAGAACCGCCCCGAGTGGATGATCCTCGACGTGATCCCGGTGCTGCCGCCCGAGCTGCGCCCGCTGGTGCCGCTGGAGGGCGGGCGCTTCGCCACCTCCGATTTGAACGATCTCTACCGCCGCGTCATCAACCGCAACAACCGGTTGAAGAAGCTCATCGAGATCAAGGCGCCGGAAGTCATTCTGCGCAACGAGAAGCGCATGCTGCAGGAGGCCGTCGACGCGCTGTTCGACAACGGCCGCCGCTCGCGCGCGGTGCGCGGCCAGGGCAACCGGCCGCTCAAGAGCCTCTCTGACATGCTCAAGGGCAAGCAGGGCCGTTTCCGCCAGAACCTGCTCGGCAAGCGCGTGGACTACTCGGGCCGTTCCGTGATCGTGGTGGGACCGGAGTTGAAGATCTACGAGTGCGGCCTGCCCAAGAGCATGGCGCTCGAGTTGTTCAAACCGTTCATCATCCGCAAGCTGGAAGAGAAGAACTACGTGCAGACGGTGAAGAGCGCCAAGAAGCTCGTCGAGCAGGAGAGCCCGGAAGTCTGGGACATCCTCGAGGAGATCATCCAGGAGCACCCGGTGCTTCTGAACCGCGCGCCCACCCTGCACCGCCTCGGCATCCAGGCTTTCCAGCCGGTGCTGGTGGAGGGCAAAGCCATTCGTCTGCACCCGCTGGTGTGCGCGGCGTTCAACGCCGACTTCGACGGCGACCAGATGGCCGTGCACGTGCCGCTCTCCTACGAGGCGCAGCTCGAGGCACGCACGCTGATGCTCTCGGCGCACAACATCCTTTCGCCCGCCAACGGCAAGCCGCTCGCGGTTGCCTCGCAGGACATGGTGATCGGGGCCTACTTCCTCACCATGGCCAAGAAGGGCGCGCGCGGTGAGGGCAAGGCCTTCTACTCCATGGAAGAGGTGGAGATTGCGCTGGCGGCCGGCCGGGTCGACCTGCACGCGCGCATCAAGCTGCGCTGGAAGGGCGAGATCATCGAGACCACCGTGGGGCGTGTGCTGTTCAACCGCATCATCCCCGAGGATCTGCGCTACAAGAACGACGTGCTCGACAAGAAGGGGCTCGCGGGCTTGGTGGCGGAGGCGTTCGACAAGCTCGGCCTCGAGCACACCATCCGTTTCCTCGACGACCTCAAGGACGCCGGCTTCGGCTTTGCGACCAAGAGCGGACTGACGGTGGGAATGGACGACCTTATCGTTCCGATCGGCAAGCAGGACATCATTGCGCGCGCCGGCAAGGACGTCGGTAACATCCTCCTCCAGTACGAGGAGGGCGACATCACCGACGGCGAGCGCTACAACAAGATCATCGACACCTGGACCCGCGCCACCAACGAGGTGGGCGAACTCATGATGGAGGGCCTGCGCAAGGACCGCGACGGGTTCAACCCCATCTTCATGATGTCGGACTCCGGGTCGCGAGGCAGCAAGGACCAGGTTCGTCAGCTGGCCGGTATGCGTGGCCTGATGGCGAAGCCGCAGAAGAAGATCACCGGTCAGATCGGCGAAATCATCGAGATGCCTATCGTGGCCAACTTCCTCGAGGGTCTCTCGGTGCTGCAGTACTTCATTTCCACGCACGGCGCCCGCAAGGGTCTGGCCGACACCGCGCTCAAGACCGCCGACGCCGGGTATCTCACCCGCCGCCTGGTGGACGTGGCGCAGGACGTGATTGTCAACGTGCCGGACTGCGGCACCATCATGGGCATCGATATCTCTGCGCTCAAGGAAGGCGAGGAGATCATCGAGTCGCTGTCCGACCGCATCCGCGGCCGCGTGACGGTGGACGACGTTCTCGATCCCATCACCGGCGACAGCATCATCGAAGCCAACCAGATGCTCACCTGGGACCTGGCGGCGCTGGTGGAAGACCGGGGCGTGGAGCACGTAAAGATTCGCAGCGTGCTCACCTGCGAAGCCAAGCGCGGCGTGTGCGCACTCTGCTACGGCACCAACCTCGCCACCGGCCGACTGGTCGAACGCGGCGAGGCGGTGGGCGTCATTGCGGCACAGTCGATCGGCGAGCCGGGCACGCAGCTCACCCTGCGAACCTTCCACATTGGTGGTATCGCCGGACGTATCGCCGAGCAAACGCAGAAGATCGTGAAGTATCCCGGCAAGGCCACCTTCAAGGGGTTGCGCACGGTGACGGGGCGCAAGGGCAAGCCCATCGTGATCTCGCGCAAGAGCGAGTTCCTGCTGCTCGACGAAGGCGACCGCGTACGCTCGCGCTTCGGCGTGCCCTACGGCGCCGAACTCAACGTGACGCCCAACGACATGGTCGAGGCCAACACCGTCATCTACCGCTGGGATCCGTACTCCGACGTCATCCTTGCCGACAAGGCCGGCACGGTTCGCTTTGGCGACCTGGTGCTGGACGCGACCATTCGCGAGAAGATCGACGAGAAGACCGGCAAGATGCAGATGGTGGTCATCGAAGACCGCGATAAGAAGTTGCACCCGCACATCCAGATGCTGGACATGGAAGGCAACATCATCGGCAACTTCATCATCCCCACCGGCGCACAGGTGCTGGTGAAGGATGGTCAGGAGATCCACGCCGGCGATACGTTGTGCAAGATCGGCCGTGAGACCGCGAAGACCAGCGACATCACCGGCGGTCTGCCGCGGGTGGCGGAGCTGTTCGAGGTGCGCAAGCCCAAGGAATCCGCGGTGGTGTCGGAGATCGACGGCACGGTGGAGTTCGGGCCGATCACGCGCGGCATGCGCAAGATCATCATCAAGAACGAGAACCTCGACGAGCGCACCTACATAATCCCGCAGGGCAAGCACCTGCGCGTGTACGAAGGTGACCGCGTGGAGGCGGGCGACAACCTCACCGAGGGACCGGTGAACCCGTTCGACATTCTCGCCATCAAGGGTGTGAATGCGGCGCAGGAGTACCTGGTCAACGGGATCCAGGAGGTCTACCGCCTGCAGGGTGTGGGCATCAACGACAAGCACATCGAGGTGATCGTGCGCCAGATGCTCCAGAAGGTTCAGATCGAGGATCCGGGCGACACCATGTTCCTCGAGGGCGACCTGCTGGACAAGACCGTGTTCCGCGAGGAGAACGAGCGCATCATGGGCGAGGGCGGCCGGCCGGCTACCTTCAAGCCGATGCTGCTGGGTATCACCAAGGCGTCGCTTTCCACCGAGAGCTTCTTCTCGGCGGCGAGCTTCCAGGAGACGACGCGGGTCCTCACCGACGCCGCGGTGCGCGGCAAGCGGGACCGGCTGCTCGGATTGAAGGAAAACGTGATTATCGGGCACCTGATCCCGGCCGGGACGGGTGTGAAGGACTACGACTATATCGACATCACATCGGCGGGTGACGACGACGAGTTCGTCGGCATGCCCGACGAGGCCGGTATGGACGACCGGGAGGATCTCGAAGAGCCCCTCTCGGCGGTGGGCAAGGAGTCCATGGAGAAGTAGGCCTGCCCGCCCACAAAGGGGCTTGACAGGCCCGTGAAAAGCGGATACAGTCCGTGCTTCGCGGCTCCATCACTTCCTCACCGGAAGTCCTGGTAACCACTAGAATTTAAATAAGTTAGAAAACCCCCGCACCCGGCCTTCGTGGAGTTATCCACAGCCTGTCGTTGCGCGGGGATTTTTGCGCCGAAAACGGAGGAATTGTGCCGACGATCAACCAGCTCATTCGCCGCGGGCGGACGGACAAGCCGACCCGTTCCAAGACCCCGGCGATGGCCGCGTGCCCGCAGAAGCGGGGCGTGTGTACGCGCGTCTACACGCAGACGCCCAAGAAGCCGAACTCGGCGCTGCGCAAGGTGGCGCGTGTGCGGCTCACCAACGGCATCGAAGTGACCGCGTACATCCCGGGTGAAGGGCACAACCTGCAGGAGCACTCGATCGTTCTGATTCGCGGCGGCCGCGTCAAGGACCTTCCGGGTGTTCGCTACCATATCGTGCGCGGCGTGCTCGACACCTCGGGTGTCGAGGGGCGGCGCAACAGCCGGTCGAAGTACGGCGCCAAGCGCCCGAAGGCGTAACCGCAAGCGGCAACGAGGGATACGATGTCGAGAAGGAAACGTTCCAGGAACAAGGAATACCTCGGGGATCCGAAGTACAACGACGTGCTGGTCGCACGGTTCGTGACGTACATCATGCGCAAGGGGAAGAAGTCGACTGCCGAGAGCATCGTCTACGACAGCTTCGACCTCATCGAACAGAAGAGCGGGCAGCGCGGCATCGAGGTCTTCAAGAAGGCCATCGACAATGTCCGGCCCGCGCTGGAAGTCTCGTCTCGTCGCGTCGGCGGTGCCACCTACCAGGTGCCCACCGAAGTGCGTTCGACGCGGCGAGTGGCCCTCGCCATGCGATGGATTTCGGGCTACGCCCGCATTCGTTCGGAGAAGACCATGTCCGAGCGACTCGCAAACGAGTTGATGCAGGCGTCCCGGATGGAGGGCCCGTCCGTCAAGAAGAGGGAAGACACCCACAAGATGGCGGAGGCCAACAAGGCGTTCGCCCACTTCCGCTGGTAAGTCCCACGGACGGTTTGGAAGCGGCTCTGGCCGCGCGAACCTTTAACCCCGGCGACCGGATGTCGCGCGTTGACCGGGCCACATAGTCAGGTCTCGGAAGCTCTCAAACAGGGAAGCTGAGCAAAAACCCCCTCCGGCATCGCCGGACGGCGCGGCCGTGTGCCCGTCGCCGCGAACGCGGAGGAATCGGCAGGATATATGGCGAGGAAGATACCCCTAGATCGCGTACGCAACATCGGCATCATGGCCCACATCGATGCCGGCAAGACCACGGCCACGGAGCGGATCCTCTTCTATACGGGGAAGACGCACCGGCTGGGCGAGGTCCATGAAGGTACGACCACCATGGACTGGATGGTCCAGGAGCGCGAACGCGGAATCACCATCACGTCGGCGGCCACCACCTGTGCCTGGAAGAACAACAAGGGGCAGGAGATCCGCATCAACATCATCGACACGCCCGGCCACGTGGACTTCACCGCCGAGGTGGAGCGCAGCCTGCGCGTGCTCGACGGCGCCATCGCCGTGTTCTGTGCGGTGGGCGGTGTGGAGCCCCAGTCCGAGACGGTGTGGCGGCAGGCGGACAAGTACAAGGTGCCGCGCATTGCCTTCGTCAACAAGATGGACCGCATGGGCGCGGACTTCCTGAACGTGGTGCGGATGATGCACGACCGCCTGGGAGCCAACGCGGTGCCGATCCAGTTGCCCATCGGCGCGGGCGAGCTGTTCAACGGTATCATCGACCTGGTGCGCATGAAGGCGTTCTTCTATCACGAAGACACCAAGGGCATGACGTACGACATGGCTGAGATCCCCTCGGACCTGCTGCCGCTGGCCAAGGAGCACCGCGCCAAGCTGGTGGAGAACCTCTCCGACTTCGACGACGAGCTCATGAGCCAGTTCCTCGACTCCGGTGAAGGCTCGCAGGAGACGCTGCGCGCGGCCATGAAGCGCGCCATGCTGGAGGGCAAGTTCGTTCCCGTCATGTGCGGGTCGGCGTTCAAGAACAAGGGTGTGCAGAGGTTGCTCGACGCGGTCGTTCACCTGCTTCCCTCTCCTGCCGACGTCCCGCCTGTCACCGGTCACGATGTGTACAGCACCACCGAGATCATCCGTAAGGCTTCCGACGACGAGCCGTTCTCCGGTCTGGTCTTCAAGATCATGACCGATCCGCATGTGGGCAAGCTCACGTATATCCGCGTCTACAGCGGCAATGTCAGCACCGGCACCACGGTGATCAACACAACCACGAGCAAGAAGGATCGCATCGGTCGTCTCATCCAGATGCATGCCGACAAGCGCGAGGAGATCGAGACGGTTTACTGCGGCGACATCTGCGCCGTCATCGGCCTGAAGGACGCGCGCACCGGCGACACGCTGTGCGACATGAAGAACCCCGTCGTGCTCGAGCGCATGCACTTCCCCGAGCCGGTGTTGTCGGTTGCCATCGAGCCCAAGACGGCCGGCGACCAGGAGAAGCTGTCCGAGGCGCTCATCAAGCTGTCCGATGAGGATCCCACCTTCCAGGTGCGCACCGACGATGAGACGGGTCAGACCCTCATCTCCGGCATGGGCGAGCTGCACCTCGAGATTCTGGTGGACCGCATGTTGCGCGAGTTCAAGGTGAGCGCCAACGTCGGCAAGCCGCAGGTGGCCTACAAGGAGGCCTTCGGCAAGCCGGTGGAAGCGGAGCACAAGTTCGTCAAGCAGTCCGGCGGCCGCGGCCAGTATGGCCACGTGGTCATCCACTGCGAGCCGGCCGACGAGGGCGTGGACTTCGTGTTCGAGAACAAGGTTGTGGGCGGCACCGTCCCGCGCGAGTACGTTCCCGCGGTCGAAAAGGGCATCAAGGGTGCCCTCACCGCCGGCGTGCTGGCCGGCTACCCCGTGGTCGGGGTGAAGGTGCAGCTGCTGGACGGCTCGTACCACGAGGTCGACTCCAGCGAAATCGCCTTTCAGGTGGCCGCGTCCATGGCGTTCAAGGAAGCCATGCGCAAGTCCAACCCGAAGCTCATCGAGCCCATCATGGAAGTCGAAGTCGTCGTGCCCAAGGAGTACATGGGCGACGTCATGGGCGATCTGAGTTCGCGCCGCGGCAAGATCGGCGGCATGACGCAGCGCCAGGAGGCGCAGGTCATCGCGGCGCGCGTGCCGCTGGCCGAGATGTTTGGTTATGCAACGGCGCTTCGTTCGCTCACCCAGGGGCGCGCCGTATACACGATGCAGTTTGCGTGCTACGAAGCCGCGCCCAAGAGCGTGGCCGAGGAAGTCATCAGCAAGTTCCAGGGGAAAGTGGCGAACTGACGCCCACGCTGAACTCTTAGGACGACAGGTAAGGAGGATCCGATGGCCAGGGAGAAGTTCGAGAGGACAAAGCCGCACGTAAACGTGGGGACGATTGGTCACGTGGACCACGGCAAGACGACTCTGACGGCGGCGATCACGAAGGTGCTGGCGAGGACGGGCGGTGCAAAGTTCGTGGCGTTCGATCAGATCGACAAGGCGCCGGAAGAGCGCGCGCGCGGGATCACGATTGCGACGGCGCACGTGGAGTACCAGACGAAGAACCGTCACTACGCGCACGTGGACTGCCCGGGTCACGCGGACTACGTGAAGAACATGATCACGGGTGCCGCACAGATGGACGGCGCGATCCTGGTGGTGAGCGCGGCGGACGGTCCGATGCCGCAGACGCGGGAGCACGTGCTGCTGGCGCGTCAGGTGAACGTTCCGTACATGGTTGTCTTCATGAACAAGTGCGACATGGTGGACGATCCGGAGCTGCTGGACCTGGTGGAGCTGGAGGTTCGGGAGCTTCTCTCGAGCTACGAGTTCCCCGGGGACGAGGTGCCGATCATCCGGGGCAGCGCGCTGAAGGCGCTGGAGGGTGAGGACGATGAGAGCGGCAAGTGCATCATCGATCTGATGGAAGCGGTGGACAGCTACATACCGACGCCGAAGCGCGAGAAGGACAAGCCGTTCTTGATGCCGGTGGAAGACGTGTTCTCGATCACGGGGCGCGGGACGGTAGCCACGGGCCGTATCGAGCGCGGCGTGGTGAAGGTGAGCGACAAGGTTGAGCGCGTGGGCATCAAGGAGACCAAGGAGACGGTGGTGACGGGTGTGGAGATGTTCAGGAAGCTCCTGGACGTGGCGGAGGCTGGGGACAACGTGGGGTTGCTGCTGCGCGGCATGGAGAAGGAAGACATCGAGCGGGGGATGGTGCTGGCGGCACCCAAGAGCATCACGCCGCACACGAAGTTCAAGGGGAAGGCGTACATCCTGACCAAGGAAGAGGGTGGGCGTCACACGCCGTTCTTCAACGGGTACCGGCCGCAGTTCTACTTCCGGACGACGGACGTGACGGGGGTTGCGACGTTGCCGGGTGGGACGGAGATGGTGATGCCGGGCGACAACGTGGAGATGGAGATCGAGTTGATCACGCCGATCGCGATGGAGCTGGAGCTCCGGTTCGCGATCCGTGAGGGCGGTCGCACGGTGGGTGCCGGCGTCGTCACCGAAGTCATTCAGTAAGTGCGTGCTGAGAGGAGCCCAGCGTTGGAAGGCCAGAGAATCAGAATCAAGTTGAAGGCGTACGAGCACGCGACACTCGATCGCACCACGGATGACATCGTCCGCACGGCGCGGCGCACGGGCGCCCGCGTCATCGGGCCGATTCCACTTCCGACGCGACGCTCGGTGTACACGGTTCTCCGTTCGCCGCACGTGAACAAGAAGTCACGTGAACAGTTTGAGATTCGAATCCACAAACGGCTGATCGACCTGACGCACACGACGCAGCAGACGATCGACGATTTGACGAAGCTCGTCCTTCCGGCGGGCGTGGACATCGAGATCAAAACGTAGGTTCAGCCATGATGCTAATCGGCAAAAAAATTGGAATGACACAGATATTCGAGCCGTCCGGCAGGGTGATCCCGGTGTCGGTCGTCGAGGTGGGGCCCTGCCCCATCATCCAGGTGAAGACCCCCGAGAAGGAAGGCTACGGCGCCATCCAGATCGGTTTCGACGAGACCAAGGCGTCCCGCGTGAACAAGCCGGAGGCCGGCCACTTCAAGCAGGCGGGCGTACCCGTGCGACGCATTCTGCGCGAGGTTCGCGTGGACGATCCCGCCACCTTCAAGGTGGGCGACACCCTCGACGTGAAGCTGTTCGAGGGTGCCAAGATCGTGCACGTCACCGGCACCTCGAAGGGGCGCGGTTTCGCGGGAACCATCAAACGCCACAACTTCCAGCGCGGGCGCAAGACGCACGGTAACAAGAACTATCGCGAGCCCGGTTCGACCGGGTCGTCCGCGTATCCGTCGCGAATCATGCCCGGCAAACGCATGCCGGGGCGCATGGGCGGCGTCAAGCGCACCACGCGCAACCTGACGCTGGTACAGATCGACGCGGAGAACAACCTGCTGTTCATCAAGGGCAGCATTCCCGGCGCGAACAACGGCATCGTGTTCGTCCGCTCGGACGCGAGGTAGACCATGGCGACGGCCAATTGCTTCGAAAAAGACGGCAAGAGCGCGGGCACGGTTGACCTGCCCAAGGCGTTGTTCGACGCCGAGGTGAACGAGTTCGTCGTGCACGAAGCGGTGGTGGCGTATCTCGCCAACCAGCGCCAGGGCACCGTGAACACCAAGGAGCGCTCGGATGTGCGCGGCGGTGGCAGGAAGCCGTGGCGGCAGAAGGGCACCGGCCGCGCGCGCGCCGGAACCATTCGTTCGCCGCTGTGGCGTGGTGGCGGCACCGTTTTCGGTCCGCACCCGCGCGACCACCGCGTCAAAATGAACAAGAAGGTCAAGCGCATCGCGCTGTGTTCCTCGCTCACCAGTCGCGCCCGCGACGGAAATGTCGTCGTGGTGAAGTCGCTGGATTTCGACGTGCCCAGGACGAAGGATTTCGCCGGGCTGCTCAAGAGTGTGGGCGCCTATCCCGACAAGAAGACGCTGGTGGTTCTCGACAAGGCGCACCCGGCCACCATCAAGTCGGTGCGCAACATCGACCATGTTCGCGTGACGCTGGCGGATTCGGTGAGCACCTACGACGTGGTGTGGGCCGAGAAGCTGGTTGTGTCGAGCGCGGCGCTCAGCCGCATGGAAGAGGTGTTTGCGTCATGAGGACCAGCGACATTCGCTTCATCATCGATGCGCCCATGCTCACCGAGAAGAGCGCGGTGCTCAAGGAAAGCAAGAATCGCTACGTGTTTCGTGTCGATCGTAATGCCAACAAGCGGGAGATCAAGGAAGCGGTGGAGAAGCTCTTCAATGTGAAGGTGCTCGACGTACGCACCGCGATGTTCCCAGGCAAGATGACAGTGGTAATGAACAAGTCGGGCCGCTTCGCCGGCGCGCGCAAGCCGTGGAAGAAGGCATACGTGACCCTGGCCGAGGGCCAGACGATAGAAGCCTTCGATATCGCCTGAGCCAAGAAGGAACTGCGATGGGTGTCAAAAAGTTCAGACCGATTACGCCGACGCTGCGCTATCGCACCGTGTCGGACTTTGCCGAGATCACCAAGGTGGGTCCGGAAAAGTCCCTCACCGAGGGACTCAAGAAGTCCGGGGGGCGCAACAACCTCGGACGCCAGACCGCGCGTCGTCACGGTGGCGGGCACAAGCGCCTGTACCGGATCGTCGACTTCAAGCGCCGCAAGACGGATGTTCCCGCCAAGGTGGCATCCATCGAATACGATCCGAACCGCACCTCGCGCATCGCGCTGTTGCAGTACGCGGATGGCGAGAAGAGCTACATCATCGCGCCCAACGACCTCAAGGTGGGCGACACGGTGATGGCGGGCAGCGAGGCCGACATCAAGCCGGGCAACGCGCTGCCGCTGGAGAAGATTCCGGTGGGCACCATGGTGCACAACATCGAGCTGGTGGCGGGCAAGGGCGGCCAGATGGCGCGCTCGGCGGGCTCGTTCGCACAGCTCATGGCCAAGGACGGCGACTATGCCACCCTGCGCCTGCCTTCGGGTGAGATGCGCATGGTGCGCAGGGAGTGTTTCGCCACCGTGGGCCAGGTGGGCAACCTGGATCACGAGAACGTGGTGAGTGGCAAGGCCGGGCGCACGCGCTGGCTGGGACGGCGTCCCACCGTGCGCGGTGTTGCGATGAACCCGGTGGATCACCCGCTCGGCGGCGGCGAGGGCAAGTCCAGCGGCGGACGCCCGGGTTGCAGCCCTTCGGGCCGGCCGGATGGGCGCAAGACGCGCAAGCACAGAAAGTCCAGCACGCGGTTGATCATTCGTCGCCGCGGCAAGAAGAAGACGGAAGGATAAGAGGTCGATATGGCGAGGAGTCTCAAGAAGGGGCCGTTCATTGACGAGAAGCTTCTGAAGAAGGTCACGACGATGAACCAGAAGGGCGAGAGGCGCGTCATCAAGACGTGGGCCCGCCGCTCGACGATTTCGCCGGAGATGATCGGTCACACGCTGGCGGTTCACAACGGCAAGCAATTCATTCCGGTCTACGTGACGGAGAACATGGTGGGACACAAGGTCGGCGAGTTTTCGCTGACGCGCCAGTTCCGCGGCCATACGCACAAGACCAAGGAAGAGAAAGCGGCCAAGAAGTAGTTCAACGGCCATCAACAGGACGGAATCATGGACGCGTACGCAGTATCCAAACATGTCGGCTTCCCGCCGCGCAAGGTTCGCCAGCTGGCGGACCTGGTTCGCGGTCAGAATGTCGACAACGCCCTCGTTACGCTGCGCCTGACCAGGCGGGCGGCGTCGGCGGCGGTGAGCAAGACCATCCGGTCGGCCATGCACAACCTCGTCAACAAGCACGGCGGGGCGGTTTCGGCCGAGGACATGTTCGTCAAGTCGATCCTGATCGACGAGGGACGGACCCTGTACCGCATACGGCCGCGTGCGCAGGGCCGGGCATACCGGATTCGCAAGCGCAGCAGTCACATCAAGGTAATCGTGTCGTTGACGGAGGGAGCCGAGAATGCGTAGCGGCGACAGAGCAGTGTGGAGGTTGATGTAATGGGACAGAAGACCCATCCCGTCGGTTTTCGTCTGGGGATCAACCGGACCTGGGACTCGCGCTGGTTCTCGTCCAAGGACTACGCCAAGTGGCTGGACGAGGACATCAAGGTTCGCAACTACGTCAAGCGACGTCTGTTCCGCGCCGGCGTGGCCCGCATTGAGATCGAGCGCTCGGGCGAGAAGGCCATCGTCAACATCTTTACGGCGCGTCCGGGCATGGTCATCGGCCGCAAGGGGTCGGAAGTCGACCTGCTGCGCGAAGAACTGAAGCAGCGTTGCGGGCGAGAGGTGCAGATCAACATCAAGGACGTCAAGAAGCCCGAGCTGAACGCGCAACTGGTGGCCGAGCACATCGCCATGCAGTTGACGCAACGCGTCGCCTTCCGCCGCGCCATGAAGAAGACGCTGCAGTCGGCAATGCGCATGGGCGCGCAGGGCATCAAGGTGCAGTGTTCGGGCCGGCTGGGCGGTTCGGAAATCGCGCGCTGCGAGGGTTACCACGAGGGGCGGGTTCCGCTCCACACGCTGCGCGCCGACATCGACTTTGCGCGCGCCACCGCCCACACCACGTTTGGTTGCGTGGGCGTGAAGGTTTGGATCTACAAGGGCGAGATCTTCCCCGAGGAGTTCAAGAAGTCGCTCGCTCGGGCCGGAGAGGGGGCCAAGTAAGTCATGTTGATGCCGAAGCGCGTAAAACACCGCAAGCAACAGCGCGGGCGCATGAGCGGACAGGCTACCCGTGGCTCGTCGATCTCGTTCGGTGAGTACGGTCTGAAGGCCCTGGAGCCGCAGTGGATCACCAACCGCCAGATCGAGGCGGCCCGTGTGGCGATCACGCGACACATGAAGCGTGCCGGTAAGCTCTGGATCCGGATCTTTCCGGACAAGCCGGTCACGGTGAAGCCGGCCGAGACGCGCATGGGTAAGGGAAAGGGCAGCCCGGAGTACTGGGTTGCCGTGGTCAAGCCCGGCCGGGTGTTGTTTGAACTGGAGGGCGTACCGGCGGATGTGGCGCAGCGTGCCCTTGACCTGGCGGCTTCCAAGCTGCCCCTCAAGACCAAGTTCGTGCGGCGCAATCAGGAGGACTAGGAGATGAAGGCGCAAGAGTTGAGAGAAATGAACATCGAAGAGCTCAAGGCGCACCAGGAGACGCTGCTCGATGAGCTGGCCAACCTGCGCGTCAAGCTTGTTTTGCGCCAGTTGGACAACCCGCTGCGTGTGCGCCACCTGCGCAAGGACATCGCACGGGCCCGGACCCTCATTCGTCAGAAGCAGTTGGCCGCCAAGTAGCGGAGTACAGGACGGATAAAGATGACGGAAACGAACGCAACGCCCCGCGAGAACCGACGCAAGACCTTCGTCGGCCTGGTGGAGAGCGCCAAGATGAACAAGACCATCGTGGTGTCGGTGGAACGTCTGGTGAAGCACAGCTCCTACGGCAAGTACGTGAAGCGAACCACCAAGCTCTACGCCCACGACGAAGAAAACACGTGCAACATCGGGGACAAGGTCCTCGTGATGTCGACGCGGCCGCTCAGCAAGCTCAAGCGCTGGCGTCTGATCGAAGTCATCGAGCGCGCAAAGTAGCCTCGAAGGAATTCGGTAGGTAACGACTATGATCAGAATGCAAACCATGCTTCAGGTTGCCGATAACTCGGGTGCAAAGCGTCTGCAGTGCATCCAGGTGATCGGATCGACGCGCAAGAACAGCGCCACCATCGGCGACATCATTTCGGTGTCGGTGAAGGTCGCCATTCCGGGCGGCCTGGTGAAGAAGGGGCAGGTGGCCAAGGCGGTAATCGTCCGCACCACCAAGGAGACGCGTCGCGACGACGGGACGTTTATCCGCTTCGATGAGAACGCCGCCGTGATCATCAACGACAACAAGGAGCCCATCGGGACCCGTATTTTCGGCCCGGTGGCGCGCGAACTGCGCGACAAGAAGTTCATGAAGATCGTTTCGCTCGCGCCTGAGGTGCTGTAGCACGGGAGTGGTCATGGAGCGCATCGTCAAAAACGACACAGTCAAAGTTATTTCCGGCAACTACAAGGGTAAGACCGGACGTGTGATCAAGGTGGTTCCGGACAAGAATCGCGTGATCGTGGAGAAGATCCAGCTGGTCAAGCGTCACACGCGTCCGCGGTCGCAGCAGCAGCAGGGCGGCATTATCGAGAAGGAAGCCTCGATTCATGTCTCCAATGTGATGCTGGTGTGTCCCAAATGCGGAAAGCCCTCGCGTACCCACAGCGGTACGCTTTCAGGCAAAAAGGTGCGGGTCTGCAACTCCTGCGAAGAGATGCTCACCGGCGAGTAGCTGCGATCCTGACGGAGAAGAATGATGGCCAGACTGCGTGAGATTTATGAGAAGGAAGTCGTCCCCGCGCTGCGGAAGGACTTCGGCTTCAAGAACGTCATGGAAGTTCCGCGTATCGAGAAGATCGTGGTCAACATGGGCGTGGGCGAGGCCGTGTCCAATGGAAAGCTGGTCGACTCCGCCATGGACGACCTGGCGCTGATCACCGGACAGAAGCCGCGTCTCAACCGCGCGCGCGTCTCGGTGGCGGCCTTCAAGCTGCGCGAGAACATGCCCATTGGCTGCAAGGTGACCCTGCGCGGCGAGCGCATGTACGAATTCTATGACCGGCTGGTAAACGTCTCGCTGCCCCGTATTCGTGACTTCCGCGGCGTGCCGTCGCGCGGTTTCGACGGGCGCGGAAACTTCACGATGGGCATCAAGGAACACATCATTTTCCCGGAGATCGAGTACGACAAGATCGTTCAGGTCTTCGGGATGGACATTACGATCGTGACGTCGGCGCGCACTGACGAGCAGGCGCTCGCGTTGCTGACGCACATGAAGATGCCGTTCCGCAAGAACTAGCGACGGCACCAAGAACGGCAGGAAGGAAACCGTGGCCAAGAAATCGTGGATTGTGAAATCCAATCGGACCCCGAAGTTCAAGGTGCGCGCCTATCACCGCTGCAACAAGTGCGGCCGGTCGCGCGCATACCTGCGCAGGTTCGGCCTGTGCCGAATCTGTTTCCGCGACCTCGCCCTGCAGGGCGAAGTCCCGGGCGTGGTCAAAGCTAGCTGGTAGGTATCCGCGCGGACCGTTCGGACGTTCTCCGCTCAGGTCCTCGCGCGAACGATCTATAAGAGCGCGCTGCGGAAATCGCGTCGAACGTCCGATACGATCCGCTAGCGTCGGAAGAGAGAAGAGAAAATTATGGCGATGACAGATCCGATTGCGGACTACCTGACGAGGCTGCGCAACGCCTCGAATTCGAAGCAGAAGTACGTGGACATCCCGGCATCGCGCGTGAAGGCGCAGATGAGCAAGATCCTGCTCGATTCCGGCTATGTGAGCGGGGTGAAGTACATCGAGGACGACCGCCAGGGGCTCCTGCGGGTCTACCTGAAGTACACCCGCGAGAACACGCCGGTGATTGCCGGTGCGCAGCGCGTCAGCCGCCCCAGCCGCAGGGTGTACACGGGCCGCACGCACCTGCCACGCGTACTTGGCGGCTACGGCATCGCCATAGTGTCGACGTCACAGGGTATTCTCACCGACATCGAGTGCCGCAAGCGTGGCATCGGCGGCGAGATCATGTGCGAAGTCTGGTAACGAAACGGACGGTTTGAAGATGTCTCGAATCGGAAAACAGCCGGTGAGCATTCCGGCGGGAGTGACCGTGAACGTCGACGGTTCCCAGGTCACCGTGGAGGGCTCCAAGGGTGCCCTCTCGCTGCCCGTTCCCAATGGCTGCAAGGTGGCCGTTGAGGGCAACAACATCGTGGTGACGCGCGAGAACGATTTGAAGCCTGTTCGTGCCCTGCACGGGACCACGCGCGCACACCTGGCCAACATGGTCAAGGGCGTGTCGGTCGGCTGGTCGCGCGAGCTCGAGATCATCGGCGTGGGTTACAAGGCCGAGTCCAAGGGGAAATCGGTGACGCTCACCCTGGGCTTTTCGCACCCCGTTGAGTTCCCGGTGCCGGAAGGTGTCACGGTGGAGACGCCGGAGCCGACCAAGGTGCGCATTTCCGGAATCGACCGGCAGCGCGTGGGCCAGGTGGCTTCGGAGATCCGCGCCCTGCGTCCGCCGGAGCCCTACAAGGGCAAGGGTGTGAAGTACTCCGACGAAACCATCGTGCGCAAGGCCGGCAAGTCGGCCGCCAGTGGCGCGTAGCGGTATATAAGAGGAAATCGTCATGAAGAAGAAGATGCACAATCCCAGTGAGTACAAGCGGTGGCGCCGTCACAAGCGCGTGCGCAACCGGGTTGTAGGAACGCCTGAGCGCCCGAGGGTGTGCGTGTTCCGTTCGAACACGCATATCTATGCGCAGATCATCGACGACACGGCGGGAAAGACGCTGGTGTCGGTTTCGAGCTTGAAGCTCGAACTGCCGAAGGCCGCGCCCGAACCCGCGCCGGACGCCGAGGGCAAGGCCGAAGGCAAGGCAAAGGGCAAGAAGAAGGCCAAGGCCGCGGACGCCGCGCCGGCCGGACGCAAGAAGGTGCTGGCGCGCGAAGTGGGCCGGCTCCTCGCCGAGGCGGCCAGGGAAAAGGGCGTCAGCAAAGTAGCATTCGACCGCGGCGGCTATCTCTATCACGGCCGTGTCGCGGAGCTCGCGGAATCCGCGCGCAAGCACGGTCTCGAGTTTTAGTTCATCAGCACACGGACGGAGGACGTCGTAGTGGAAACCGGAACCAACCAGCGCTCAGACAACCGCCCCGGGCAGCGTGGACGCGGCCCGCAGCGGGGCAGCGGGCCCAATCGGGGCAAGGACGATCGAGGACGCCGCGGCGGACCGCGCGGGGATCGCGATCGCGGGGGCCCCGAATACATCGAGACCACCATCTACGTGAACCGCGTGGCCAAGGTGGTAAAGGGCGGACGCCGCTTCAGCTTTAACGCGCTGGTGTGCGTGGGTGACGGCATGGGCCGCGTGGGAATCGGCCTGGGCAAGTCGAACGAAATCAGCGATGCCATCCGCAAGGCGGGTGAAGTTGCCAAGCGTGGAATGGTGCGTATCCCCTTGATGGGTGGCACGATTCCCTACACCGTTTACGGCAAGCACGGCGCCGGCAAGGTCATCCTCAAGCCGGCCACCGCGGGTACCGGCGTGATCGCCGGCGGTGCGGTGCGCGCCGTCATGGAGTCGGCGGGGGTTCGCGACGTGCTGGCCAAGTCGCTGGGTTCCACCAACCCGCACAACCTGACCAAGGCCACCATGGAGGCACTCGAGCAGTTGAAGAGTGCCAAGGATGTGGCGCGCCGGCGTGGGATCTCCATCAACCAGCTGTTCGGAATCGAGGCACGCAGTGGCGAATAAGAAGACCATACGCATCAAGCAGGTAAAGAGCCTGAGCGGCGCCCTGCCCAAGCACCACCGCACCATGGAGGCGCTCGGGTTCAGGCATCATCAGCAGACCATCGAGAAGGTGGACACGCCGCAGATCCGCGGCATGATCCACCAGGTCCGTCACCTGGTAAGGGTGGAGGAGTAGGATCATGGATCTGAGCAAACTGAAGCCGGCCTCGGGAGCAAAGAAGCGGCGCAAGCGCGTGGGCTGTGGACCGGGTTCCGGTCACGGCAAGACGTCCACCAAGGGCCACAAGGGAACCCAGGCGCGTTCCGGTAACACCATGCACGCGTGGTACGAGGGCGGCCAGATGCCGCTGCAGCGCCGCCTCCCCAAGCGCGGGTTCACGAATATTTTCCGGGTCGCCTATCAGGTTGTGAACCTGGTCGATCTGGAACGGTTTGAAGCCAATGCCACCGTCGATGTCGACAAGCTCCTCGAGAGCGGTCTCGTGCGCAAGGCCAGCGGCAGGGTAAAGCTGCTCGGCAATGGCGAGATCAACAAGGTGCTCAACATCACGGTGCACGCGTGCAGCAAGAAGGCACGCGAAGCGGTCGAAAAGGCCGGCGGCCAGGTGAACATCGTCAAGTGACCCCGGGTCGCTGACGCAGGAATTATTAGGAAGTCATGTTCAACAAGATTCAGGAAATCTTCAGTATTCCCGAGTTGAAGCGCCGGGTGTTGTTCACCCTGGGGCTGCTCGTCGTGTATCGCGTCGGGGGGCATATCACAACGCCCGGTGTCGACGCTGCCGTGATGGCGGAGTTCTTCGAACGCCAGCGGGGAACCATCCTGGGGCTGTACGACCTGTTCGCCGGTGGCAACCTGGAGAAGGCCACCATCTTCGCGCTGGGCATCATGCCCTACATCAGCGCCTCCATCATCCTGCAGCTCTTCCAGGCGGTCATTCCGTACTTCGAGAAGCTGGCCAAGGAGGGCGACGAGGGGCGCAAGAAGATCACCCAGTACACACGTTACGGAACGGTGGTGCTGTCCGTGATCCAGGGCTTCGGTATCGCCATGTTCCTCGAGAACATGTCGGGACCGAGTGGAGCGTCGGCGGTGATGTTCCCCGGCTGGGGCTTCCGCCTGCTGACCGTACTGACGCTCACCGCGGGAACCGTCTTCGTCATGTGGCTCGGCGAACAGATCACGGAGCGGGGCATCGGCAACGGCATTTCGCTCATTATTACCATCGGCATCATCGCCCGCTACCCGATTGACGCGCTCAACACGCTGCGGGCGGTCCAGCTGGGCCAGATGACACCCTTCAAGCTGGCCATCCTGCTGCTGGTCATGGTGTTTATCACGGCGGCGATCATCTTTGTCACCCAGGGACAGCGGCGCATTCCGGTGCAATACGCCAAGCGCGTGGTGGGCCGCAAGGTGTACGGCGGCCAGGCCAGCTTCATCCCGCTGAGTGTGAACATCGCGGGCGTGATCCCCATTATCTTTGCGCAGTCGTTGATCATGTTTCCGGGAACCATCGCCGCGTTCTTCCAGAACGTGACCTTCCTGCAGACCATCACGCTATGGCTGTCGCCGGGGCACATGGTCTACATCGTTCTGTATTCGTTGATCATCATCTTCTTCACGTACTTCTACACGGCCATCGTGCTCAACCCGGTGGACCTGGCCGATAACATGAAGAAGTCCGGCGGCTTCATTCCGGGCATCCGCCCCGGCAAGCGCACCGCCGAGTACATCGATCGCATTCTCACGCGCATCACATTGCCGGGCGCCATCTTTCTCGCGTTCATCGCGGTCCTGCCCGACATCCTGATCCGCCAGGCCAATGTGCCCTTCTACTTTGGTGGCACCGGCCTCTTGATCGTGGTGGGCGTAATGCTCGACACCCTGCGCCAGGTGGAGTCGCACCTGCTGATGCGCCACTACGAAGGATTCGTGAAGCACGGCCGCTTGCGGGGGCGCAGGGGATAGATGAATCTGGTTTTGTTTGGTCCCCCCGGATCCGGCAAGGGAACGCAGGCCGAGCGGCTCCGGGACGATATGAAGCTTCGACATTTGTCCACGGGTGACCTGCTGCGAGACGCGGTGGCCCGGGAAACGGAGCTGGGGAAGAAAGTGAAGCACGTTCTGGCCTCGGGCCAGCTCGTCTCCGACGACATCGTCCTCGCGCTGATGCGCGACGCCATCGTCGCCGTGGGTGGGGACGGAGACCTCAAGGGATGGCTCCTCGACGGCTTCCCGCGCACCATCGGCCAGGCACAGGGCCTGGACGGGCTGCTCGCGGAACTGGGACAGAAGATCGACGCGGTGGTGGTGCTGGACGTGGATCGGGACGCGGTGGTGGACCGGCTGTCGGGCCGGCGGACCTGCACGCAGTGCAAGACCGTCTGGCACGTGAAAAATAATCCGCCGGCTGTGGAAGGCGTTTGCGACCGTTGCGGTGGAACGCTGGTGCAGCGCGACGACGACAAGCCCGAGACGATCGCGGCGCGGCTGGATGTGTACGAGAAACAGACGCGACCGATCCTGGAGCACTACCGGGGCAGTGTGACCCTGCACGAGGTCGACGGCGCCATGCCGGTCGACAAGGTAACACGGGCCATCGAGCGTGTGTTGTCATGATCGTCCTGAAGAAGCCTGATCAGATTGAGATCATGCAGGCCAATGGGACCATCGTGGTTGAGTGTTTTGCGTTTGCGCGTGATTTCATCCGGCCCGGCCGGACACGGCGCGAACTGGACGCGGAGATCGAGCGCCTGATCCTGGAGCGCGGCGGGAAGCCGGCGTTCAAGGGATTTCACGGCTACCCGGCTTCGACCTGTATCTCGGTGAACGAGGAGGTCGTGCACGGGATTCCGGATGACCGGGCGTTCGTGGAGGGTGACGTGGTGGGGCTGGACATCGGCGTGTTTCGCGACGGGTACTACGTTGACTCGGCGCGCACGATTCCGGTGGGGCGCATCAGCCAGGAGGCGCAGCGCCTGCTTGACGTGACCTGGGACTGCCTGGAAGCGGGCATCGACCAGGCGCGGCCCGGCAACCGCCTCACGGATATTTCGCACGCGGTCGAGTCGCGTGCGCGCAAGGCGGGGTTTGCGGTGGTGCGGTCGCTGGTGGGGCACGGCATCGGGGAGCGGATGCACGAGGATCCGCAGGTTCCCAATTTCGGGCCGCCGCGGCAGGGACCGGTTCTCGAGGAGGGGCTCGTGATCGCCATCGAGCCCATGATCAACCTGGGCACCGCGGAGGTGTTCACGCTCGAGGACGGATGGACCATCGTCACCGCGGACAAGAAGACGTCCGCGCACTTCGAAGACACGGTGGCGGTGACGAAAGACGGACCGCGCATCCTGACGCGCTAGTAGTAGGCAGAAACGAAAGGCTGTATGGCGAAAGACGACTCGATCACAGTGGAAGGAACGGTTGTTGAGGCCCTGCCCAACACCATGTTCCGGGTGGAGCTGGCCAACAAGCATGTGGTGCTGGCCCACGTTTCCGGGAAGATGCGGATGCACTTCATCAAGATTCTGCCCGGAGACCGCGTGACGATCGAAATTTCCGCGTACGATCCGACCAAGGGCCGAATCGTCTATCGGTACAAATAGAACGATCGCGGAGGAAAAGTGTCATGAAAGTCAGAAGCTCTATCAGGAAGATTTGTCCGGATTGCAAACTCATCCGGCGCAAAGGTGTGCTGCGGGTGATCTGCAAGCACAAGCGCCACAAGCAGCGCCAGGGTTAGTTGTTGAGCGCGCCATCGCATGCGATGGGCGCGCAAGGCTGGGAAAGGAGACCGGAGAGCCGTGCGAATTGCAGGCGTAGACATTCCAAATGACAAGCGCGTCGTTATCGCGCTGACCTACATCTACGGCATCGGGCCGAAGTCGGCGGAGCGCATCTGCGCCAAAGCCAGCATCGAACCGAGCTTGCGCGTGAAGAATCTTCTCGAAGAGCAGGGCATCAAGCTTCGCAATATCATCGAGAACGAATTCAAGGTGGAGGGTGAGCTGCGCACCGAGCTCAGCTTCAACATCAAGCGTTTGATCGATATCAATTGTTATCGTGGGCGGCGTCATCGCGTGAATCTGCCCGTGAATGGTCAGCGTACGCGCACCAACGCGCGCACGCGCAAAGGCCCCAAGGTGCGTCCGGGCGTTGGCAAGAAGAAGCCCGTCAAGAAGTAGTGACCCGACGCGGCAGCCGCAGAGAGCGGCCCGCGTGCAAGGAGGACAGCGTTGACGACCAAGCCGAAACGTAGTGGCGGCAAGAAGAAGTCGAAGAAGGTCGACGTGGCGGGCATTGCCCACATCAAGTCGACGTTCAACAACACCATCATTACCATCACGGATATGACCGGGGCGGTCGTGTCGTGGGCGAGCCCGGGCATGGTGGGTTTCAAGGGGTCGCGCAAGAGCACCCCGTTTGCAGCGCAGCTCGCCGCCGAGCGATGCGCTCGCGAGGCAATCGAGATGGGAATGCGCAAGGTGGAGGCGTGGATCAAGGGACCGGGTGCTGGCCGCGAGGCCGCCATCCGTTCGTTGCGTGGCGCCGGCCTCGACGTGATCGCGGTCAAGGATTGCACACCCCAGCCGCACAATGGCTGCCGCCCGAGGAAGCGGCGCCGGGTATAGCCTCGCGGCTATGCTTATGGAGGAATGAATGGCCAGGTATCGTGATGCCAAATGCAAGCTGTGCCGTCGTGAGGGAGAGAAGCTCTTCCTCAAGGGGGACCGTTGCTATTCAAACAAGTGCGCCATAGAAAAGCGCAATTTCCCGCCGGGGCAGCATGGCAAGGCGCGCCAGCGGAAGTCATCGAAGTACAACACCCAGCTGCGCGAGAAGCAGAAGCTGCGCAAGACCTATGGTCTGCTGGAGCGGCAGTTCCGCAACTACTTCCACAAGGCCGTGCAGCAGAAGGGCGTCACGGGTACGACCCTGCTCCAGCTGCTCGAGCGCCGTCTCGACAACGTCGTATTCCGTCTCGGTTTCACGACGTCGCGTGCACAGGCGAGGCAGTTGATCCGGCACAGCCACTTCGATGTGAACGGTAAGCGGGTGAATATCCCGAGCTACCTTGTGTCGCCGGGAGACCGCATTACGCCGCGCGGAAAGAGCAAGGAGCTCTTTATCATCCGTGAGGCCATCAAGAACGTCGACGCGCGCCAGGCCGTTCCGTATCTGGACCTGGACACCAACAAGCTCGAAGGCACATTCACGGAGATTCCGACGCGCGACGTGATTCCGGTGCCGGTGGACGAACAGCTCATCGTGGAGCTCTACTCCAAGTAACGTCACCGACCGTCCCGCAGGGAGGAGGAAGTCTGCATGAAATGGCGTAATCTTCTGATGCCGAAGGAGATCGTTCGAGACGAGACCACGGCGACCGAGAGCGTTTCACGCTTCATCGTGGAACCGCTGGAGCGTGGCTTCGGACTCACGTTGGGCAACGTGCTGCGCCGCACGCTGCTGTCATCCATTCAGGGTGCCGCCGTGACGGCCGTCCGTATCAAGGGCGTACTGCACGAGCTGGCCAATATTCCGGGCGTTATGGAAGACGTCACCGACGTGGTGCTGAATCTCAAACAGCTCGTCGTGGTGATGCACAACGACGAACCCAAGTTCATTAAGCTCAAGGTCACCCGCCAGGGACCGATCACGGCGGCGGACATCGAGCCGGATGCCGACATCGAGATCGTCAACAAGGACCTGGTACTGTGCACCGCGACCGAAGCGGTCGAGGTGGAGATGGACATCCTCATCGGTCATGGCCGCGGCTATGTGGCCGGCGAGACCCACGACCTGGGCGACTACGACATCGGCCTGATCCCGCTGGACGCCAATTTCTCGCCGGTGCGCAAGGTTGCGTACACGGTAGAGAACACGCGCGTGGGTCAGCGGACCGACTACGACCGTCTCATCCTGGAGATCGTCACCAACGGCAGCGTTCGCCCCGAGGACGCGCTGGGTTTCGCCGCCAAGATCGTCAAGGATCACATGCTGCTCTTCATCAAGTTCGATGAGGCGCCCATGGAAGAGCAGGAGCCCGAGGTGGACGAGGAGCGCGAGCGGCTGCGCGAGTTGATGGGCCGCAGCGTCGAGGAGCTGGAGCTGTCCGTGCGCTCAGGTAACTGCTTGCGCCGTGCCAACATACGCACGCTGGGTGAACTGGTGCGCCGCACCGAGCCCGAGATGCTCAAGTACCGCAACTTCGGCAAGCAGAGCCTCAAGGAGATCAGCGAGATCCTCGCCGGCATGGGCCTGCACCTGGGCATGGATGTCGACGCACTGCTCGGTGGCAAGGCGCCGAGGCCGAGCGCGCCGGACGACATGCCCGTGGATGTCGACATGGACATCGAGGACGACGACGACGACGATTCGGACAGCGACAGCGACAGCGAGATCGCAATCGAGAATTCGTAATCCGCGCCGGTGGGTGTTGAACGCCCCCGGCCAACCAGGCAGGACAGGGAAAAGACATGAGACATCGCGTTGATCATCGCAAGCTTGGACGGACGGCGTCCCACCGTAAAGCGCTCATGCGCAGCATGGTGACATCCCTCTTTCAGTCCGAGCGGATCACCACCACCGGGCCCAAGGCCAAGGAGGCGCGCCGCGTTGCGGAGCGTCTCATCACGCGGGCCAAGAAGGGCTACCGCGCGCACCAGGAGTGCCAGAGCCTGAAGTCTTCCGGTAAGGAAGCCGAGGCGCAGCGCATGGAGGCCACCGCGCTGGCGCACTGGCGCCAGGCGGGCCGGTTTGTCCGCGGCACCGAGGTGTTGCGCAAGCTGTTCGACGAGCTGGCGCCGCTGTACCTGGAACGCAACGGGGGTTACACCCGCATCATCCGCCTCGCGCAGAACCGCGTGGGCGACAACGCGCGCCTCGTGCTGCTGGAACTGGTGGACACCGAAGTCACCAAGAAGCCGCTGATCCGCGGGGTGAGCAAGGATGCCGCCGAGCCGGAGAAGCCGGTCAAGGGCAAGAAGGCCAAGGCCAGGTCGAAGGCAGCGGACGCCGAGGCGGCCGAGGGCGAGGAGAAGCCCAAGAAGAAACCGCGCAAGGCCAAGGCCGCGCCGGACAAGGCTTCCAAGGACCAGGCGGCGAAGGACAAGCGAGCCAAGGGCAAGAAAGACGAAGCCGGCAAGGGCAAGGCTGCCGGGGGCAAGAAGACCGGCTCCAAGGCCAAGGCCACGCCCAAGACGAAGTCCAAGAAATCCGGGTAGTCGCTCGATGGCGCGCGGTTTCCGGGCGGCGGCAAGCGTCTCGGTCCTGATCGCTTCGATTTGGATGTTATGGGAGCCCCTTCCACCGGGAGGGGCTTCCGCGTTTGCACAGGTGACACTCGTCGACAGCATCGCGCCCGGCGAGCCCTTTGCAATGCCCTACCTGGAGCGACTGCGGACTCACACCCCCGTACTCCCAAACGAAGAGGTGCGCGCCCTGTGGGTGGTGCGCGACGCTCTGGTCACGCCCGAGTCCATCACCCGCTTGATCGATTTTGCGGTGCTGACGCGCACGCATATGCTCTTCGTGCAGGTGCGCGGACGCGGTGACGCCTTCTACCGGTCCAGCACCGAGCCGCGTGCGTCCATTCTCACCGCACCCCTTTCTGATTTCGATCCCCTCGCCTACCTGGTCACCCTGGCGCAGCGCGAGGGAATCTCGGTGCACGCGTGGCTCAACGTGTACCTGGTGTGGTCCAACCCCGCGGAAACGCCTCCGCCCAACCATCTCATGGCGCTCCACCCGGAGTGGCTGCTCACCGACGCGCGCGGACGGCGCATGGACCGGGTGCCGCGCGATCAGTGGAAGAAGCTCGGCATCGAGGGCTATTTCATTTCGCCCGCGGTGCCGGGGATGCGCCGGCACATGGCCGGCGTGGTTCGCGAACTGGTGGAGAACTACGGCATCGACGGCGTGCACCTGGACTACATCCGCTACCCCAACAAGACCTTCGCCTACGATCCGGTGAGCCGCGCCACGTTTGCGGTGCGCTGGGGCGTGGACCCGGCGGAGCTGGTAGACGGCGATCGCGCCGGGCTGCAGGACGCGCTGGGCGCATCCGGGCTCTCGCTGGTGGACAGCCTGTCGGTGGCGCAGCGCGTGGCCGACGTGGACAGCATGGTGGTGGGGCTTCGTGCCGCCTGCGGTGTGCGCGCGCTGTCGGCGGCGGTGGTGGGCGATCCGGACCTGGCGTCACGCGAGAAGGCGCAGTACTGGGCCGGCTGGGTGCACCAGGGCTGGGTGGACTTCGTGGTGCCCATGGCGTACAACTTCCCGCCCCTGGAGGTGGAGGCGCGCGCGCAGGTGTACGGCCGCCTGGTGGGTCGCGACCGCTTCCTGATCGGGCTGGGTGTATTCGACGGGCGCGAGGAATACCTTGCCGAGTCGGTGGAACTCCTGCGCAACGTCGGCGTGGCCGGCTATGCGCTGTTCTCGTACAACTCCATCGTCAAGGACGGCTACGGCGCCGCCCTCATTGAGAACGCGGTGCTGCCGCCGGATACGAGCGATGTGGAAGACGAAGACGCAGATGCAGATGCAGATGCAGATGGTGGAGAGGACTAAGATCTACTTTCCTTCGTGCTGGGCCAGTGTGGCCGCGATGTACTGCTTGACCGTCTGCGGGAGATCCATGGTCTGACAGACGCGGAAGATCTGCATCGCGTCTTCCGTCTGACCCGCGCGCAGCAGGCATTCACCGTACATGAAGTGGTAGATGGCGTCCTCCGGTGAGTACTTCACGCCGTCGCGCGCAACCGGCAGCATCTTGTCCCACTGCCCCTTCTTCTCCAGGAACATCACCAGCCGGAAACGCGCCTTGCTGAACTCCGGACGCTTGACGAGAACCTCCTCCAGCATGGCGATGGCCTCGTCGATGCGCCCGTCCTCCTCGATGTAGACCGCCAGCCGGACGATCTGGCGCGGGTTGTGCGACACCTCCACCGCGCGCTCCATGGACCGAATGGCCTGTTTGATCTGCCCGCTCTCCTGCTGCAGGATGGCCAGGTTCTCCCACGCGTAGGACGCGTGGGTCTGGTCGTAGGTGAGGATGGTCTCGAAACGCTCCACCGTACGGTCCGTCGACGCATTCACCGCCACCCACGATACCCCCAGTGCCATCACGATCACGAGTGCCGGCGTGGCGAAGCGTGCGGTGGCGGCGGCCGCGGCCCCGGTGGTGCGCGTGTAACGTCCCAGCACCAGCAGCACCAGCGGCACGATGGCGGTGGTCATCATGGAGAACAGATCCCAGTCGCGGGCCATGCCGATCTCGGGGTGGAACAGCACCAGGTACAGCATGCACGGCACCAGGATGGTCCCGACCAACTGCCATTCGGCCGGATGAGAGAACCACGCGGTGGGGTCCTTGAGGGCGCGCCCATCCCGGACGGGATCCCGTCCGTCGGCCCGGTCCGCGCGCCGGCCCACCCAGGCCATGGCCGCCACCGTGGGCAGGATGGGCAGCAGAATGAGCAGCTCGTTCACCACGTCGAGCAGATGGTCGGGGGAGAAGAGCGCGTACTCCGCGTTGCTGAACCCGAGGGGCGCGTAGAAGCGGCGGATGGGCTCGTAGAGCGTGACACCGACAACGAAGATCAGCGTGGCGGCGCTGAACACGGGCATCCAGCGGCGCAAGAGCAATTCGCGCCGGCCGCGGACCTTCGTCCACAGCATCAAATACACGAAGGACGGCACGAAGAGCACGCACTGGATGTGGCAGTAGATGGCACACAGCAACGGCAGCGCCGCAAGCCACGGCGAACCCATGCGGTGCAGGGCACGAAACGCGGCGATCACATACAGGAGCAGGAAGAACATGGGCGCGGTGTAATTCTCGATGTACCCGAAGAAGAGCATGATGGAACTCGAGAACAGCGCCAGCACGATCAACCACACCCGGGCGTCGGACGGCAGAGCGCGGTTCGAGGACGCGAGCAGCGTGAAGAAGACGAACAGACCGCCCAGCAGGCAGTTGAACAGCCGCATGCTGTCGACCGGTGTGCGCTTGAAGGGTTTGAGTGTCTTGATGGCGCCGTAGTAGAGAAGGGTGGCACCCGGCGCGATGCCCTCTTCGGTGACGATGGCACGCGCGCTGCGCATGATCACCTGGTCGTGACCCTCTTCGGCGGCTTC
>JAOUHG010000034.1 GCA_029865265.1 Candidatus Krumholzibacteriia bacterium
GCCGTCTACGGTGGCACGACGCCCACGCTGGTCTGGGTCCAGAAGGGCCATGATTTCAACAACATCTATCTTACACTGCTGGACCCGGCGCCCCCCTCCCCGACGGCCAACGCCTCTCCGGGCGTGAAATGGCCGGTCAACCAGAAGAACGAGCGTCCGGGATTCGAGCGCGTGCGCTCGATCATGGAAGGACGAATTCGGTAAACCTCCGCTGGACGGAAACGGCGCCCGCATCGTCTCCCGCAATGGAGATGACGCCGGGCGCCGTTTTTTTGTCCGCTGCCGCAGGTGCCGCCGCTATTTGAGCAGCACCATCTTCCTGGTGTCGCGGAACTTGCCTGCCACGATCCGGTAGAAGTACACCCCGCTCGCCACGCGCTCACCACGGTCGTTGGTGCCGTCCCACGTGACCGTGTAGGCGTTTGGGTTCCTGGTCTCGTTGACCAGCGTGGTGACCACGCGCCCCGCGACGTCGTAGATGGTGAGATTCACCGTCGAACGGACGGGCACCGCGTACTTGATGGTGGTGGTCGGGTTGAACGGGTTGGGCACATTCTGCGCCAGATCGAACACCACCCGGAAGCGCACCTCGAAGGGTCCAAACACGTTGGGTTCGCCACCGCCGGAGACTTCTTCCAGACGGTAGTAGTACGTCTGGTTCCCCACCGCCAGCTTGTCGCGATACTGGTACTCGCCACCGGTGATCCGCCCCGCGGCAGCGATGAGCTCAGTGTTGACCAGCGCGTAGCCCGCCTCCCGGTCCGTCGACCGATACAGGTTGAAGCCCTGCGTACCGACCTCCTGGCTCGTCTCCCAGTGCAGAACCGCCTCGCTGTCCTCCATGCGCGCTTCAAAGCGCTGCAGCGTCAGCGCCACCGGCGCGCTGATGGTGAACGGGTACTGGTTCATGCCGCTGCCGATGACCTCGTCGTCGTGTTCTTCTCCACTCAGGGCTCCACCGGACTGCGCGTAGTCATCGTCGTCACGGTACAGCGTCACCATGATGCGGCACTGGTCGGACATCACCAGCGGCGCCTGCCATGGAATCACGTGCGTGTCGGGAATCCCCTCCGCCACCGGCTCCCAGTTCTCGCCGTCGTCGACGCTGAAGAAGATGTCGACGTAGTCCACCTGGTAGCCGCCCGGCGACGTCCACTCGATGGTGGTGCTTTCACCCATGGCGAGCAGCGCGAACGAGGCGGGCCTGGTGAGCGTGGGACGAATGGTGCGGATGGTGTCCTCCCCCGCGAAGGCGCGGCCGGACACCATGCCGGTAATCGTCACCGGCACGTACTCGCCCTGGGGCATGATCATCTGAAACTCCGCCCGGTCGAACTTCACATTGAGGTCGGGGATGCCGTCCTCGTCGTCGTCGCCGACCGACCACTTGTCCGGATGCGCGTGCAACGAGTCCTGCAGCATGACCGTGCCGATGTCGATGTCCCCGGGCAGGTACGGTGATGGCAATTCGATGCTGCCGCTGATCCAGCGTCCGTTCGACTTCAGGTTGAGCGTGTGCGGCTTGACCTCGATGTCCGCCGCGATCACCAGCGGTTCGGTGCCGAGCACGACGATGGTCTTGTCGCCCGGGCTGGTGAGCAGCGCCCGCCCCGAGCCGTCGGGCGAAAACACCAGCTGCTCGGGATCCTCGCCGGCATCGATGGTATCGACCACGGCCACCGCCACCTTACCCGGCGGGAGGTCGTCGGAGATGATGGACACGCTGCTCGTCACCTCGATGGACAGCACCAGCACGATGTCCGATTCCTCCTGAATCAAGTACAGCAGCGTTCCGTCCGGATTGACGGCCAGACTCTTGGTCCCCCCGCTGGTGCCGATGTCGCGAATGACCTCGTCCCGGGTGGGGCTATCGACCTCGTTATCGACGATCAGCACCTGACCCTCGGTGGTCACAATGAACAGCAATGTTCCGTCCGGACTGATGGTCATGCTCTTGGTGGCCGAACCGGTTGGAACGCTCTTGAGCACGCCGTTGGTGAGCGGATCTATGACCACAAAGCCGGTGGCGTCGCCCACGTAGAGCTCGGTGCCGTCGGGATTGATGGTGAGGCTCTTGGTGCCGGTTCCGCCCGTGGGAACGCTGGCCAGCACCTGCAGATGCGTTTCGCTGGACTCGTCGGAGTCGAGCACGCCGATCTCGTTGGTGACGCCGAGTGCCACGAAGGTGCGGTCGCCGTCGGGGCTGACGATCAGATCCACGGGCGCGGTTCCCACCACCACCGTCTCGATGACCTGGTTGAAGGTGGGCGAAGCGGGATCTGTGTCGATGACCGACACCGTGCCCGATTGCAGATTGGCGACGAACGCGGACAGACCGTCGGGCGTCATGTCGATGGCCACCGGCTCCCTGCCCACGGGGATGGTCGGGAACGTGGTCAATCCGCCCACATCGATGGGAATCACCACGTTGCCCTCCGGACTCACCGAGTACGCGATGGTGCCGTCCGGGTTGATGGTCATGCTCTTGGCAGCCGCACCGGCCGTTCCAATGGTGGCGAGCACCTCGTCGATGTTCGTCTCCATCGGGTGCAGAACCGTGAACGCCTTGCCCGCGGTGGTGGCGGCGCCGACCCGCACCGATACCGTGCCGCTGACCGCGCTCACCGGCACCTTCACATTGAGGAAGTCCAGCCCGGCCGAAAACGGAGTGACAGCGACGTCATTGAACAGAACCGTGTTGCCCGCGGGGATGGAGTCGAAGCTCACCCCCGAGAGAACGATGGTCGCCTGCGGCGTTGCGCTGGGCGGGCTCACACCCGTGAGCGCCAGCGGCGGCGCGCCGGGACGGGTGGTGAACGTCGTGGTGCCGGGATTGGTGATGGTGCCACCGGAGTCGTCCCGGAGTGCACCGATGACCAGCGCATAACCCGTGTTGTAGGCTAGCGGCCCATCGGGCGTCAGCGAGATCTGCTTACGATCATTGGAATAACCGATCACCGCGGCCACCCGCGAGGCGTCGCTCACCTTCCGCAGGAAGAACGTGCTGGTGGTCACCGACGAGACCGCCACGCTGCGCGTGAAGGCTACGCTCACCGCGGTGGTCACACTGACGTCGGACGAACCGGCCAGCGGCAGGATGCCGGTGGCCTGCAGCGGCAGGTTGTTGGGATCGTCCACGCTGGTGGCGGTGAATACCAGCGGCGAGTTGGCCAGCCCGGCGGATGCCGCGCTCACCGTCTGCGTTCCCGGACCAATCACGGCGCCGAGGTTCCAGCGCACGGTTGCGACACCGTCGATCCCCGTGGCGGCAATCTGCGTGGCCGTGCCGGTGTCCACGAACTTGCCGCCGCCGCCGGTCACACTGAAGCGAACCGCCACGCCCGGTACGGCGTTGGCGGACGCGTCGGTCACCCGCACCTTGAGCGGGAGACCCAGCTCGCGGTTGATGACACCGGTCTGGCCGCTGCCCGACGCGATGGTCATGGTCTGCGCGGCGCTGAAGTCATACACCAACACACTGTCCCGGAAGGACGACGTCGCGTAGAGCCGCGAGCCGTCGGGCGCGTAATCCATCTGCACGCGCGTCAGGTGGAAGAACAGGTCGCCGCTCTGCTCCAGCAGCAACACCGAGTCCGGCTCGATGGCCACGTGCGAGAACAACTGCCCGCGAACCGCAAAGATGGCGCGGTCGCCCCGCGGCGACACCCTGATCTTCTCCGGGGTCGGGCTCAGCGCCACGCCAAACGCCTGGCGGTTCACCAGCGTGGGATTGACCGGGTTCGATGTGTTGATCATGACCACCGAGCGGTTGGCTGGTCCCGACAGCTGGCTCGTCAGCATGAGGGCGCGGTTGCCGTCGGGCAGGAAGTCCAGGTCCATCACCGTTTCCGCCGGCACCGGCGAAGGCAGCACCACTGTGTTCGCCACCAGGCCCACGTCGATGTCGGCGATGACGATGGTCTGCGTGGCCGGTCCCACCAGCGGGAGGTAGGCGTAGCGCCCGCCGGGGTGGAAGGCCATTTCGAACACGTTGTTGCCCACCGGGATGCTCCCGATGAGCTGGTAGGCCTGCGGCGAGGCCGGATCGATGTTGATGATATGCACCGAATCCAGCGTCGGGTTCGACACCAGCAGGCGATGGCCGCCCGGCGACACCAGGATGTTCGCCAGTGTGGAACCGCCCAGGCTGGAAAGGTCGACGGTTCCAACCACCGTCCCATAGGACGGCGAGAGCGGGTTGACGTCGAGCGCCACCAGCGCATTCCCGCTCATGACCATCGCGCGGCGTCCATCGGGCGTAACCGCGATGTCGTCAACCGCCGACAGGATCGGCTGGAAGCGGTCGAGCACCTGGTTGTAGGTGGGGCTCGCCGGGGCGACATCCATGACCCACACGTCGCCGGAGTTGCTGCCGAACACCATCACGTTGCCCGTGGGCGACACGGCCATCGCCGGGGTCAGCGTGGAATCGCCGCCCACCGGCGCCGCCTTGGCCGCGAGGCGCAGGCCGCCGGGCGTGGTGGGTCCGAGCACCTCGAAGTACACCTCGTTGGACTTGCTCACCGCGCCGCCCGAGTCGCGCGCAATCACCTGCACCGGTCCGCTGGAGGCACCCGGCGGCACGGTGACGGTGAGCTGCGAATTCGAGAGCGCGCTCGGCACCACTTCGATCCCGTTGAACGACACGGTCTGCAGCGAATCCGCTGCCAGCGACTCGCCCGCGACCACGATCTTCGCGCCGACCGGCGCCGCGGAGGCCGAGAGCGCCGTGATGGCCGGACCCTCGCCGATGGCCGTCACCACGAACTGCCGGGTGTCCTCCACCAGCGAGTACAGGTAGAGACCGTCGGGCGATACGTCCACGTCCACCGGGTTGATTCCCTGCGGGACGCGGTTGACCACCGTGCGGAAGGTCGGGTTGGCGACGTTGAGGTCGATGACCTCGATGAAGTTCAGCAGCCGGTTGGCCGCAAACAGGTACTGGCCGGAGGGGCTCCCGGTGACACCGCGCAGCGCGCCGCCCGTGGTCATGTCGGGTGTGACGCGCAGGCGCGACGCGAGACTGACGATGGTGACGAAACCGCGGTTGTCGGTGACATAGGCGCGCTCGCCCGCGGGGTCGACGAAGACGTCGCGCGGGTCTGCGCCCACGGACACCTGGCCACTCTGCGAACTGGTGGCAAGGTCGAAGAAGAGCACCTTGCCGGTTCCGGTGAGGGCGAGCAGCTGGTTGCGAACCGGATCGACGGCGGTACGCCCGCGCAGGTTCGGATCGCTCGCAATCATCACGCCGATCTGGGTGGCGGTTGCACTCTTGCTGATGTCCCACACCTGGATCTCACCGTCGCTGGTGGGAATGTACGCCTTCTTTCCCGTCGGCTCGATGCTGATGCCGAGCGGCGGCGCCGACAGCGGCAACGTGGCGCGCACCGTGTTCACGGTGGGGCTGGCGCCCTCGAAGTCCGAGTCGATGATGGACAGGGTGTGATCAATGAAGCTCACGCCGTATACGCGCCGGCCATCCGTGCGCACGGCCAGGTCCACCAGGCCGCCGGGGATGGAGATGGCCACATTGCTGAGGAAGTTCCCCTGCGCGGCGTCGGTCACTACCGACGACACGCCCTGTTCGGTGGCCACGAAGGCGTGGCCGCCCGATGGCAGCACGTCCACCGCGCGCGGCAGCGAACCGAGGTTGGACACACCCACGGGGATGGCGCGCGCCGCCTGCAGCGGCGGCAGCACGGTGAAGCCCACGGGGTTGCTCAGACCCTGTCCCACCTGGTTGACAACCGCATCTCCGGACTGCGCGCCCGGCGGAACCTGCACCACCAGTTGGGTGGGAGAGGCCTGCAACACGGTTCCCGCCACACCGCCAAAGGTGACGGTGAAGTCGGCGGTGTTGCCGGTGAACTCGTTGCCCACCACGACCACCACCGAACCGGGCACACCCTTGTCGGGGACCAGTGCGGTGACGCCGTAGCCCGGAGGCGCCTCGGTGCGGAAGTACGACACGAACGGCGCCGCGAGACCGTTGCCAAACAGATCCTGCAGGCCGGTGTCGAGACGCAGCTCGTAGGTGGTGTTGTACGCCAGCGGCGCGGGCGTGAACGAAATGAGCGAGTCGTCGCGCAGGAAGGTGGCGTTGCCGCCCACCGCAACCTGGGTGAGCGAATCCCGCAGCGCGAAGTTGCCCACCAGGGTTCCGGAATTCATCGGCTCCGAGAACAGGATGAGGATGGCCCCCACCGCCGGCACGCCGGCCGAGCCGTCGGCCGGATCCACGGCGACCACGGTGGGCGGGGTGGCGTCGATGTTGGGATAGAGGAATACATCGGTGACCTGGCTCCCGCCCGACACCGCAATGGCCGTCTTCGCGTTGTCGTCCGCCTCCACGTTGGACTCCGCGGCATCCCAGTACTCCGGCTTGAACACCGTCTGTGGCGTTGACGCGATGAGCCAGTTGATGCGCGCCGGGGTGATGTAGCTCACGCCCGAGGATCCGTCCATGGGGTGCATGGACACGTAGTAGTCGCCGTCGGGGATGCCGACGAAGGAGAATTCTCCCGTCAGCGGCAGCGTGTAGTCGCAGGCGCTGGAGTCGCCCGTCACCGCATCGATGAGGAACACGATGGCGCCGCCGATGGGATCGCCGGTGGCGCCGTCGTACACCGCACCCTCGATGCGATTGGTGCCCGACATGGTGGCGCTGCTTCCATACGCCTTGAGGAAAGCGAGCGCGTCATCCGCTTCGATCACCGCCGCGCGGGTGCCCGGGGGCAGCGCGTAGAACATGGTGGAGGTGACGATGGTGGAGTGCGAGAGCCCGAACATGTGCCCCGCCTCGTGCGTCGCGACACTCTGGATGTCGCTGCCGGTGCCGCCCGACGTCGGCGTCCGGAACGCCTTGGCCGGGTTGAACAGCATGTCCGCGTCGACGATCTGCCCGGCGCGGTACTCGACACCGACGAACACGCTGTCCACGGTGAAGGATGTGCTCAGCCCCACCGCCAGCACGCTGGAGCCGAAGTTGTAGGTGTTGTCTTCGAAGGTGATCAGGTTGACGAGATCGAGGTTGTTCGCCACCGTCTGCGGGGTGGTGCCGCCGTAGGCGGCCTGCTGGGTGGTCCCGCCGATCGCCGTCCAGGCGCCGAACGCGTTCTGGATGGCGGTGAAGTCGCTGCCGTCGGAAACCCCCGGCGCGCCGTTCTGGCTGATCACGTAGGTGAGCACGGAGTCGGCCGTGCCCCAGTACTCCACGTGCCGCCCGCCGGCGCCGTCGTCAATGCACCCGTCGTTGTTGCGGTCGAAGTTGGCCGCGTTCTCGAACGGGCACAGGTCGTTCTGGTCGTCGATGCCGTCGCCGTCACTGTCCGCGCCGGCGAGGCTCTCGTACGCCCCCATGTCCACGGTACCGCCGCGGATGCGCTGGGCGCCGTCGAGATCGGTGGCGAGGAGGTTGGGTGCCGCGTTGTTGCCGGCGTTCACTCCCGGGGACAGAACCTGCAGGTGAACGTCGCCGGTGGGAAAGTCCTCAAAAACCGGTGGCGCATCGATATTGTGGCCCAGGTCGGTACCGATGTTGGGGTCGTTCCACACACCGCTGCCACCGCTGTCCTGCACGAGCGAGTACGAGATGCCGGGTGTCGCCGTGACGGCGTTCTGAATGGCGGGACTCAAGTCCAGGGACCAATTGACCCAGAAGATCGAGTTGACGATGGTGGGAGACGTGCCAGCACCGTTGCTCATGGCACCGCCGCCGTAGCTGCCCGCGCTGTTGCGGAAGAAGGTGGTGTTGGTTAGTACGGCGTCGCCGAAGTTCATCATACCGCCACCGCCGGCGGCCGAGTTGTCCACGAATACCACGTTGGTGAACTCGCACGCCCCGCCGGTGCGGATGCCGCCGCCAAACAGGCCGGAGTTATCGCGGAACACAACATTACGGAAGATCACGGCGTAGTCGTTTCCCTGGTGGAGACCGCCGCCATCGTTACCCGCGTCGTTCTGATAGAACACGCAGTCGGTAAAGCTGGCACCCGCGCCGTTCCTCGCACCGCCGCCGATACCTTCGGCGTGGTTGCGGAAGAAGGTCACGTTGGCGATGGTGGGTGACCCGGAGTTGTCCATGCCGGCGCCGTTGTTGTGTGATCCGCCGCCGTCGGCCCAGCCATCCTGCACGGTGAAGCCGTCGAGAATGGTGGATGCGTCGGCCGAGGCGGGAACCGTGACCACGTGGTAGCTGTTGTCGAAGGCGTCGACCGTCCCGATTTCGCCGGAGAGAATGGTGGGGTTGGCCACCGGATCCCGCTGCGACAGATCGGTCTCGTCACCGGCAAATCCGCCGTAGAGCGCAACGCCATCCGCGAGCCGGAAGGTGGCGAAGCGGTTGAAGCCATTCGTGGTCTGGTACGTGTACGCCGCCACCCAGATCTCCTGGATGGTGGGACAGGCGCGCGCCAGGTTCAGGGCCTCGTGCAGATCGGTAAACGGGAACGTCCACGACAGCCCGTCGCCGGGGTCGCGGCCACCGTCCACGTAGATCACGGTCTGCGCGGGGCAGGATACCGCGTACTCGTACGCGCCCATGTCGGTGTTCACACCGGACACGCGCGGCAGTCCGTCCAGATCCGCGGCGGGAACATCGGGGTCGGCGTTGTTGCCGCCTTCGATGGCCGCGGACGCCAGCGTGAGATGCAGATTGCCACCCGCTTCGTTGACGAAGGCGGGGTCACCCGCCACGTTGCCGGTGCCGGTTGCGCCGAGGGCGTCACCCAGCCCGGTAATGAGCGAGTGGTCGACCGTGGCGACGCCCACCGGCATCAGGAACTGCGCCGGTTCGGTATCGGTATTGGCGTCGTCACTGTTGTTGGCCAGGACCGAGTTGCGAACGTTGACCGCCCCGAAGTAGCCAAAGATGCCGCCGCCGCCGTCGTTCGGATTGATTCCCAGGGCCTCGTTGCGCACCAGCGTGGAGTTGACCACGCTGGTGATGCTGTTGAAGGACGCGATGCCGCCACCGCCAAACGGGCTGCCACCACCCGAGAGGGTGTCGCCCTGAGAGGTGTTGTTGAAGAAGCGGCTGTTGACCACCAGCGCGCTGCCCTCGATGAACTCGGCGCCGCCGCCGTCGCCAACCGCGACATTGTCCTCGAAGTCGCAGTCGATTATGTTGATGCGCCCGGGCGTGAGCATGCCACCCGGCAGGGGCGCGCTGGCGCCCTCCGTGGCTACGGCCGGCCGCACCGGGCGAGGTGACGCACCGGTGCGCGCGCCCAGGCTGATGGCGGAACCGTTCACCGGCGCCGCCGCCGCGGCGGTGGTGGGCACCTCGAGGTGCAACCCGCCACCGAAGCTGGCGTTGTTGTTGGTGAAGGTGCAGCGCGTCAGCGTGAGCTCGGAGTCCCACACGTGCAGGGCGCCACCGCGCAGCGCGGAATTCTCATCGAACACGCAGTCCGTATACGTAACGTTGGAACCGTATGCGTTGTCCACCGCACCGCCGTTGTTGGGCGGGGCGGAATTGCCACGGAACGTGCAATTGATGAACGTGGTGGTGCTGCTGTCGCAGAACACCGCTCCGCCAGCCTGGGCGGTGTTGCCGTCGCCTTCCGCCGTGTCACCAAACGTGCAGCTGTCGATCATCGAGGCGCTCAGAACCATGTAGATGGCGCCGCCGATGTACGCGTCGTTGTTGTAGAACGAACAGTTGCGGATGGTGGGGCTGGCGCCGGTGAGGTACATGCCCGCACCCAGCGAGCTGATGTCAACGTTATATCCGTCCCGAATGGTGAAGCCGTCGATCACCGCTGAGGCGCCGATACCGTTGCTGCCGGTGAGGATGTGATAGCTGTTGTCCGTGGAAACTCCCGGCGTGCCGATGTCGCCGCTGAGTTCGCAATAGTTGAGATTCACATCGCGCTGGCTCAAGTCCGTCTCGACACCGGCAAAGCCGCCGTAGATGGCCAGGTTGTTGCGCAGCTCGAAGGTGGCGAAGCGATCGGAGCTGCCGGTGGGCTTGTACTGTCCGCTGGCCACCCAGATCTCGGTGACCGTGCTGCATCCCGCCGCCACTGCCAGCGCACTGCGCAGATCCGTGAACGCCTGCCCCCATGAGGAGCCATCGCCGCCGCCGCCGGCCACGTTCACGTAGAGAACATTCCCGGGCGGGCAGGCGCCCCGGAATTCGTAGGCGCCCATGTCCACGCGCGTGCCCCACACGCGCGGGTAGGTGTCGAGGTCCAGCGCCGTATTGACGGCGTTGGGATCGCCGGCGTCGATCGCCGGCGACGCGGCCAGGAGGTGCAGATCGCCGCCGAGCAGGTTGACGAACCGGGGGTCGGTATCGAGGTTGCCGCCCAGGTCGGCGCCCAGAGTCCCATCCCACGAGGCACCGCTCCCGCCCGAACCGGCGACCAGCGAATGCGAGACCGTGACGGCGCCCGAGTTGAGAATCTGTGCGCCGGTGGGGGCCAGGTTGTCCGTGATGATGGCGTTCGCAATGGCGCAGTTCACATTTCCACCCACGCGCACACCGCCACCCTCGAGACCCGCGGAGTTAGCCGCCACGGTCACGTTGGTGAGAGACGCGGTCACGTTGAGACCCAGCAGGATGCCGCCGCCAACACCGGTGGCGGTGTTGTTGCTGAACAGAGAGCTGTAGACCGTCGCTGTTCCGTCCGCCACCATCAGCCCGCCGCCATCGGTGCCGGTGTTGTTCTGGAAGCGCGCGAGTCCAAGGTTCAGGCTCTGCCAGCTCTGCAGGCCGGCACCGGATGGGGCCTGGTTGTTGGTGAATCTGACGACGGTGAACGTCGGCGATCCGATGGCGATCATGCCGCCGCCACCAACGCCGGCCACGTTTCCGTCGAACACGACATTCGCATACAGGCCGCCGCCACCCACGACGGCCGCTCCGCCGCCCTCCTGGTCGGAGTCGTTGCCGTTGAACAGGACGGTGGAGAAGAACGGGCTGCCGGCTTCGGTATAGACGCCGCCACCCCGGGCGTTGGCGTGGTTGGATTCGAAGATGCAATTGAAGACGCGCGGTGAACCGGTGCCGGGGTTGAACAGCCCGCCGCCGTTGGAGTCGATCGAGGGTCCGCTCGCATCACCATCACGGATGTAGAACCCGTCGAGAATGGCGGTGGCGTCGATGCCATCGCCCGCGGTCACCACGTGGTAGCTGTTGTCAGGGGAGACGAACGGTGCGCCGATGTCACCGCTGAGCGTGGTCTGGTTGGCAAACGGCGAGCGTTGCGACAGAGACGTTTCAATACCCGTGAAACCGCCGTACATGACCACACCGTTGGCCATCTGGAAGGTCGCGTTGCGATCGTTGATGGCGCTCGGACGATACGTCCCGGCCGCCACCCAGATGGAATCACCCGCAACCGCGGCGGCGAGTGCGTCCTGCAGGTCCGCGAACGCGTCCGTCCACGACGCGCCGCTGTTTGCTCCTGTCGCCGCGGCATCCACGTAGATGCGGCCCGGAATGGCGTCCGCGACCACTTTCATCGCGAAGGCATCCCGGCCGCCCACGCTGGTCTGCCCGGCCAGCGCGGCGTCGGTGTAACCGCCCACGTAGTCCGCTCCGCCCACGCGCACCACGCCCTTGATCTCGTCGTCGGCGTTGGTGCCGAACTGCGTCGTCCACAGCACCGAACCGGCGGGGCTGTAGCGGCGCAGGAACGCGTCGTTGCCGCCGGCGAAGGTCTGTCCGGGCAGGGCGCCGCCCGCCACACCCGCCAGCGTCACGCTGGATGCGTCACCGCTGATCGACCAGCCGCGGTCGAAGCCGGCGGTGGAAACCACGTCGCTCCACTGGAACGCGCCACCGGTGTCGTACCTGGCGATGATTGCATCCGAGATGCCGGAGCCGTTGTTCTGAATTCCTGACGCGTAGACACCGTTGGCATCGGCGTAAACACTGTCGAAGTAGTCGTCGTTGGCGGTTCCGGTCTGCAGCGTCCAGATCTCGTTGCCCGCGGGATCGATGCGGCGGATGAACATGTCCTGGCCGCCGGCACTGGTCTGGCCGGGCAGCGTGCCCAGCGTGAGGCCCACCAGGTAGATCTCGGTGGGACTGCCGAGCGTGATGCCCTGCCCGATGTCGATGCCCGTCGAACCGAACGGCTTGTTCCACAACAGCGGCCCGGAAGACGAATACCTGCGCACCATCACGTCGCTGCCGTTATCGATACCGGTCACATATACGTCGCCGTAGACGGCGACGCCGTCTATCCATTCGCTGCCCGAATTCCCAAACTGCGTGAGCCACATCAAGATGCCATTCGTGGTAAAACACGCAAGCACGGCATCCTGGTTCCCACCCGCAACCTGGCCCGGCATGGCGCCACCGGTTTCGCCACCAATGAATACGACCGATCCGTCTGTCGAAACACAGTGGCCGAAATCCTGGGCGGCGGTGCCGATCTGCCGGGTCCAGATGAGGTTGCCGTCGAGGTCGCGCTTCTGCAGCACCAGGTCCCAGCCCTGTCCCGGTCCCTGCGGGATCGACTGATAGACGGCCCCGGAATCACCCACGACGATTCCCTGATCCGTATCAAAGAACGACATGGCCCGCAAGCTGGTGGGGTATAGCTGTTGATTGAACCAGTTGGCGCCGCCGTCGTTCGTGCGCATCAATCGGCCGCCCGCAGAGGCGATTACGCCGTGGTTCACGTCCGCGAAGTAGACGGATGTGATCGTGTCCCCAAACCACGCAACGCGCCCGTTCCAGGTCTGGCCGCCGTCCGTGGTGCCGATGATGGTGGCGCTATCCCCGCACGCCCAGAAGTTGCTGGCATCGGCCATGTAGGCGCCATAGAGATCGCTGATCGTCGGGCTGACGAGGGTCGTCCAGATGACCCCGCCGGTGTTGGTGACCAGGATGGTGCCGTTGTTCCCCACCGCGACCCCGTCGGTTGCATTGGCGAAGGAAACCGCATTGAGATCGTCGAAGGGAGGGGCAAGCTGCTGCGCCCAGGTGTCACCACCGTCGGTGGAACGCAGAGCCCTTCCCGCCGCACCCACCGCGACGGCATCGGTTGCACTCAGCCAGCGCACGCCATAGAGCGCGAGTCCGGTACCACTCGCCTGCAGCGTCCACACGTTTCCGCCGTTGATTGTCCTGAGAATGGTCCCTGCGTTGCCCACCGCCAGACCAATGTTGGCGTCGAAGAAGTGGACGTCGTGCAGGTCTTCGACGGTGGGGCTGACCAGCGGGGACCAGGTGTTCCCGCCGTCGATGCTGGCCGCAATCCTGCCCTGCGCGCCCACCGCCACTGCGTTGCTGGCGTCCAGCATGTCAACGGCCAGCAGGTTCTCTGCGAAACCGGTTGCGATCTGGTTCCAGGTGTACTCGTTGCCGCCGGGAGCGGTGACACCGGTCACATAGCCGGTGAGATAGAGGAAATTGCCGTCGGACGCGATCCCCCACACCTCGTCATCGGTGCCGGTTCCAAACTGCTGCGTCCAGTCGGTGGTCTGCGCGTGCGCGAGCGGCGCCGCAAACAGGCAGACGGCGAATGCCGCCGCAATGCGCTTGATGGCGTTACTCATTGGAGATCCCTCCCTCCACCCGGCCCAGGGCCTGGTTGATGAAGGTCTCCACGCTCATCTTCTTGATCTGTGCGGGCGGCGCGCCCGCGTCCGCGGGTGCGTTCACCAGTTCCACCCCGCTCAGGTCGGGTGCCTGCACGAACACCCGGTTGCTGCCGGGCTCGCGCTGGATGTTGAACTTGCCCTGCGAGAAGCCCGCCACCTGCCAGGCGTTGTCCGCGCCCGGCTCCAAGAAGAGCACCACCTCTTCGCCCACCTGCCAGGCAAGCGCACCGGCCACGGTGGTGCGCACATGCCCGACGGTTCCGCCGGGCTGAACAACCCGCACCACACCCACCCCCTCTCCCTTGTAGGTGGAACCCACCACGACCGTGGTTTCGGTGAAGATCGCCGTATGCGCGGCGTTCCAGTAGGAACGCACCGAGGCAACCTGACCGTCGACCACCAGGGACGCTTCGCGTCCGAGGTCGCGCGGTGACTTGTAGATGATCTGGGTCGCGTGGGCGGCGGTTGCGACCACCAAGAGAAGAAGCAGGACGAGGGGGGCTCGTTTCATGATACTCACTCCGCTGACCGTTGCCGGTACTCGAGGGGCAATGCGTCGATCTATTTGTCTACCAGGGAGCCGCCTGCATGCCGATGGCAATGAACGGCGCCCAGTGAAACGGATGCGAATACTCAGGATCGTCCAGCAGCGCCAGTCGCGCCTGGGATAGCGCGACGGCGGCGGATTGTTTCTTGCCAATCATTCGTGCATAGAGTTCCTTCATCAGGGCCGCGGTCGACTGGTCCGACACCGCCCACAGGCTCGCCACCACGCCTTCCGCACCCGAAGCCACGAAAGCGCGCGACAGACCCACCACACCCTCGCTGCGGCTCAACTGGCCGCGCGCGGACTCACACGCGGACATGACCACGAGCCCGACGTCCAGGGGCAGCGCGATGATCTCGAGCGTGTGCAGGTATCCGTCGTCGGGTCCGCCATCCGGCTCGCACAGCGCGATGCTCGACGCGGCCGGGTCGTGCGGGTCCACCAGGCCGTGCGCGGCGAGGTGAACGATGCGCGGGCGGTGCGACGCGAGGGCCGCGCGAAACGCCGTCTCGCTGGCGTCCGCGCCTACCAGAACCTCTTTGCGCTTGTCCTTGATGTCCGCCCCGATGGCCATTACTTCTTCGCGGGTGTAGGGAAGCGGCGCCAGGCCGGACTCGGGCGTGTACGCGGGATCACCCAGCGCGAGCAGATCGAGATCGTACTTGCGCTCACCGCGGCGCTTCTCGATGGCGAGAAACGTCGATGCCGATGCGGCGTAGACCATCGGATACCGGCGTGCGCTGAACGCCAGATCCTTCCACGCCGCGCCGGGGCTGGCGTCTTCCGCGAGCAGGGCCTCGAACGGGAGTTCGAACAACGCACCGTCGGGAATCACGACCACCCGTTTCGCACCCTTCAGCCATTCTTCCGCCGGCGCAACCAGGTCCACGTACAGCGCGCGCGACGCGGAGCGCAGGGTTTCGTCGCCCGCACCCGGGCGGCTGATCGCGTCGCGCATCTGGGTGACGGCGCGGCGTATGTGTTCGCGGCCCGGCAGCGTCTTGAGTGCCGATCCCTTGCGGTCGATCGCCCACAGCAGCGACGCCGTGTCACCAAGCGCGTAGCTCAGCACCACGGTACCCTTGTCCAGTTGCGCGCTGACGTCGGCCAGCGACGCAATCCGCATGTCGCCTTCCATGGCGCCCAGACTCTGGTTCACACGCGCATTGCGCAACGCCATGTACTGTTTCTCGAGTTTGTCCAGTGCTTCCGCGTCCGCCGTTCCGGCGGCGCGAAGCGTGTACAGCGAATCGATCAATGCGTCCTCGGCATCGCTGCTCTCCTGCGCCTGCGCGTTGCGCAGCAGATCCAGCAGGCCCCGCGCCTTGGCCGATTCGATGGTGGTGAAGGCCCGCTCCGACCACTCCGGTCCGCGCCCGGCGGCGTAGAGCTTGGCGTAGTAGCGCGCCACCTCTTCGTACACGAAGCGGCGCTCACCGGAGAGAAACGCGGCGCTGGCTTCCGCCCCGCCGAGCTGGCGCAAGCCGCGCTCGTAGTACGCGAGGGCCGCGGCATAGTTGGCCTCGGCGCTGTCCGGATTCTCAACCTCGTAGGTGTGCGCGATGCCCAGATGCGCGACCGCGAGGAACGTGGTCAGGCCGGCGTCGCGCGCGGCCGGGATGATCTCCCGGTAGCGCGTGCGCGCATCGGCAAAGTCTCCGCGCAGCGCCAGCGCGCCGGCCAGGCCCAGGCTGGATTCCAGCATGGCCGCCTGGGCTCCGTCGCGCACGTCCATCTCCAGCGCCGTGCTCCAGTGCGCGATGGCGGCGTCGGCGTTGCCCGCACTTGCGTCCAGGCGCGCCGCGGTTACCTCGCCCAACCGCTCCAATCGCACCAGTTGGCTTTCGCGCGCGGCGGCGATGGCCTCGTTGGCCGCCTTCAAACCGCGGTCGTACGCGCCCAGCGCCGCATAGATCTGCGCAATCATGATCTGTGCATTGATGGTGTAGGTGGGCTCGCCCAGGGCCTCGGCCTTCTCCCGCAACGCGAGCGCGGTTTCGCGCGCGAGGTCCAGTTCTCCCATGTTCAGATAGGTGAGGGCGCGTGCGTAGTACAGGTCGGCCAGGCGGTATGGCTCCGGTGAGGTTTCCAGTCTGGCCGCGGCGATGTCGAGCTGTTCCAGCGCGTCTCCGTACTTGCCCGCGCGCTGGTAGTTGTCGGCCAGGTTGATCCGGCACGTCGCTTCGTCCACCGCCGCGTTCGCGCCGGCGGCAATGTCGATGGCGCGCAGGTAGGCCTCGTTGGCCGCGCGCCAGCGCCCCATCTCGGTGTTGAGATTGGCCACACTGTTGAGGATCTCGATCATCTGGTCCGGACGGCCGCTGCGTTCCAGTTCGGGCAGCGCTTCTTCGTAGCAGTCGCGCGCCTCGATGAGGCGGTTCATCTGGTAGTAGGTGTTGCCCAGGTAGGTGAGCGACGTGCACAGACCACTGATGTCGCCAGTGCGCCGGCGCAACGCGACCGCCTGGCGATAGTAGTCGACCGCGGCGTCGTAGTCGCCGGTGCGCAGATTGGTGGAACCGAGGCCGTTGAGCGTCTTGCCCTCGAGGATGGCGTCTTCGACGGCGCGCCGCGCCGCCAGCGCCTTGTCGTAGCTCTCGCGCACCGCGCCCATGTCGCCGCGGTACCAGTGCACCACGCCCAGGCTGCCGTAGTTCACCGCGATGGACCGTTGGTCGTCGATGGATTCGTACAGGCCGCGTGCCTCATTGAGCAACGCGACCGCCGCGTCGAGTTCCTGCTTGTCGCGCGCTTCGACCGCCCGCTGTTCGAGTTCCATCCCGCGCACGCGGGTGTCGCGCTGCGCCGGCGTCCAGGCCCGGTAGGTCTTGACGATGTCCAGTGGAACGGCCGTTCCCCCGCGCGCGGCGTATACCGTCGCCACCCGTTCGGCGAAATCGACGTTCTCCTTCTCGCCTTCCGTGTTGCCCTGCACCGCCACGGCAAAGGCGACATCGAGGAGCGTGCCCACCACCGCACCCACCAGCACACCGTTCTCCGAGATGTAGCTTGCGAACGCCTCGTCACCGGCGCGCGAAAGCGAGTCCGCGACGATGATGAAGGTTTCGACGGGGTCCCCGGCCGCGCGGGCGGGCACCGCGGCCGAAAGCGAGAACAAAAGCAGACACAGAACCAGGTTTCGGGTTCGGGCGAACACAGGGCTCCCAGGCGGCAGAAGGCCAATAGAAGGTGTGCCTGCGCCCCCCGAAACTGCATCACAGGCGAGATTTAGCCAGCGGGCCGTCGGACCTGCACGCTGGATGAAATGACTGGAATCAGCGGGTAATTATAGCAGAAGACCGGGAGGGTTTGGGTACAAGTCCGTTACACCCCAATGGGATAACTGCGGTTTAGCCTATCCAGAACTTGTGCTTCCAGCGCCTCCCCCCGGGGCTAATCGCCGCCCGCGGACGCCTCCAGCTGCTTGAGGATCTCGCCCAGGCGCTGCAGTTCCTCGCCGTAGCCCGCCCAGTCGCCCTCGCGCTGCGCCGCAATCGCGCGCTGATAGAGCTCCCGCGCCTGGCTTGCGAGCTGTGCCGTGCTGTTGGCACCTTCCACCGCTGCCAACGGGCGATCCGGGGCGGCGGGCCGCCCCGCGGATGCCGCCTCGGCGGTGCCGCCGAACAGCCGCATCAGCCCCTCCTCCAGCGTTTCTTCCATCACCACGCGGTTCTGGTACGCCACGATCACGCGCTTGAGTTCGGGGATGCGCCCGCCCTCCGCGCGCAGATACACCGGCTGCACGTAGATGAGCGATTCCTCGATGGGGATCACCAGCAGGTGGCCGCGGATCACTTCCGAACCGCGCTGATCCCACAGGGAGATCTGCCGGGAAATCTCCGTGTCCTGGTTCATGCGGTTGACGATCTGCGTGGGACCGAACACCAGGCTCTGCTTGGGCAGGCGGTACACCACGAGCTGGCCGTAGTGCTGGCCGTCGTTGCGCGCCACCATCCACGAGGCCAGGTTGTCCTTGCCGCGCGGCGTAAACGGCACCATGAAGATGAACTCGGCGTCCTTCTCCCCGGGCAGCCGCATGATGATGTGGCGCAGGAACGGGTCGCGCGTGGTTCCCTCCTGGGTGAGCACCGGCTTCTGCCACTGGTCCTCGCGGTGGTAGAACGTCTCCGCCTCGTCCATGTGGTAGGTGGCGTACAGATCGCTCTGAATCTCGAACAGCAGCTCGGGATAACGAAGGTGCGCGCGCAGGTCTGCCGGCATCTCGTCGAGCGGCTTGAAAATGCCGGGGAAAACGTTGGCCAGGGTGAGCACCAGCGGATCGTTGGGGTCGGCGAGATATGCCGTCACCTTGCCGTCGTACGCGTCGATGACCACCTTGACGCTGTTGCGCAGGTAGTTGGTTCCACCGCGCAGCGGCTGTGCGTACGGGTAACGGCGCGCACTGGTGTAGGCGTCGAGGATCCATTTGAGCCGGCCGGCCTCGTCGATCACCATATATGGATCGCTGTCGAAAGCCAGGAACGGGAGCAGCTTGCGCGCGCGCACGCGGATGTTACGGTTGAACATCGCGCGGCTGTCGTTGGTGATATCGCTGGACAGCAGGACCTTCATGGAGCGGAAGTACGCGGCAAACAGGAGTCGACGCGCCAGTGATCCCACGCGCACGCCACCATCGCCCTCGTACGACGCGTAGACGTTGTCGTCTCCCGACGGGTAGTCGAACTCGCGCTGCCCGGTGTTGGCGAATACCCACGCGTCGGTGATCTCTCCGTAGTAGATCTCCGGGCGCGTCACATTGATGGATACGCTCGACACCGGCGGCAGGTCCTTGATGAACAGCACCGGCAGCCCCTCCGACGTCACCTGGTTCACCGGACCGAGGGTCAGCCCCATACCGTGGGTGAAGGTGAGCCTCTCGTTGATGAACGTGCGCGTGGGAAGCGAGGCCGTGTTGAGCTCGCGCGGCGAGAGCATCACCTGGCGATAGCGGCCGTCGATCCAGTAGCGGTCGTCGTCCACCGAGAGGAAGTCGTAGTAGGTGCGGATCTCCTGCAACTGCCCGAAGGTCTGCAGCAGCGGATCGCGGTCCCACAGGCGGATGTTGTCGATGGTGGCGCGGTTGTTCTTGATGTCCGTCTCGGTGAGGTGCGCCTCGCCGGTGAGGTCGCGGGTCAGCACGCTGTCCAGCCCCCATGCCTCGCGCGTGGCCTCGATGTGCCGCTCGAGTTGCGGCGCTTCCTTTGCCAGCTCGTTGGGCGCCACCACGAAACGATGGATGATGGACGGATAGATGTTGACGCCGATCACCGAGGTGCCCAGGTAGATGCCCAGCGCGAGCAAGGTGGCGTGCCCCAGGCGCGGACCGCGCGCGCTCCACAGCACGACCCCGGCACCAACCAGGGCGGCCAGCGCCGCCAGGCGCAGCCCGGGCAGGGAGCCGTGCAGGTCCGCAAAGCTCGCCCCCACCAGCGGGCCGGTGCTGGACTGCAGGAGATCCGGAATGTGCACCAGGTACACGCGCAACGCCGTCAGCACAAACATGGTTGCCACGAGCACGGCAAGGTGCAGTCTCGCGCGGGGTTCCACGGTGAGGTTACGCCCGAACACGGCAATGTCGCGGCGCAGGACGTAGAGCACCACGCTCGCCGCGAGCGCAATGGTGGTGAGAATGGTGAGCAGACGCAACGCGCCGGAGATGATCGGAAGCGTGAAGATGTAGTACGCGATATCGCGCCCGAACACCGGATCGGTGGTTCCAAACGGAACCTGGTTGATGAAACGGAGCACGTCGAGCCACGAACCCGCGGCGGCCACGCCCATCATCACCGCCACCAGCAGCACCGCGGGGCGCAGCACGCGCCGCACGAGCCGCATCAGTTCCACCGGCCCGGCGGGCGTGATTTGAACCAGGCGCGGCGTCAGTTCCACGCCGCGCAGCGCGAGCCGCAGGTTGGCGTACAGCGCGATGAAGGCCACCACCGCCACGGAGAGTCCCAGTACCGCGCCGGCGGTGAGGCGGGTGACGAACACGCGCGCAAAGCCGAGTCCCTGGAACCACGGCCACTCGGTGAGGAGGCGGATGAGTGCCGGGACCAGGAAGATGGCGAAGAAGAAGAGGCCGAACAGAACCGCGCGCCTTGCCTGCTGCGACGGGGGACGAATGGATCGAGGGGGTATTTTCATGATGCCCTAAACTACCACGATTGCTCCGATATGTCGCGTATCGTGAGCAAGTAGAGGCCCCGTCATCTTGCGATGACGGGGTCTCCGGCCATCAGCTGCCACAGGACTTTTCCTGCGGTCAGCGTGCTTTCAACGCGCGTCCTCTAGTTGCCGGACCCGCCGAAGCCCGAAATGACGCCATCCATGTCGAACTGGCCCACCCCGCCAGCGACGTCGGCCGTCCCCGCATAGGTGCCACTACCGGTGGCATTGCTGAAGATCCCGGTACCACCGATGACCTCAAATACTCCGCTGAATACGGTACTGCCCGGGGGATCCTCGATGGCCGTTCCGTGAGACGCCATGTGAAGCTCGTCTCCGTTCCGATACGTGAATACCATGTCCGTTGACTGGTTGAACGGAAAGACGGTGACGTCCACCGCGGAAATTCCAACGAACATGAACGGGCCAAACGGTGACGACTTTCCTTGCCCCTCGAAGATCGCATTGATCGTTGGAGGCGGGAAAGGCGGTACCACCTGGATACTGTTCTGCACCTTTGCATGGAACGGGACCGTGTTGTTCGCCAGCGGCACGATGGAGTTTTTCTGGACTGCGGACTGATCGGAATTGACAACGTCGGCACCCTGACAACCGGCCAACGCCACAACGGCAACCAGCAATGCCGCAAACAAACGTAGGAAGCGCATAAGGCTCCTTCCGGCGGCCAAGTGTCACTGCGATTCGGAATGAACGACCCGGCGGGATGATTGGCGAGGGGTTCGGGACTGTGCCGGATCGAGCGCTGATTTTAGCACAGGGGGAAGTTCCGGACAACACGATACTTTTTTGTTTACTGGACTGAGAACAGCTTTCTTCCCGAGGGCGCCGCCGAGAGCACATCCGAGAGACACGCCTCGTAGACCGCGGCGGCGCGGCCGAAAGCCCCCGAGGTGAGATGAATCTCATCGTACCAGTCGCGGTCGGAGCGCGCCACGCCGCGCAGATCCACGTGGTAGAGGCGCGGAAAATGCCCGCACTGCGCCAGTGCAATCATGAGTTCGTTGAACTCCGTGATCAATGCATATGCCACCGCACGCTTCTCAGTTTCGTTGAGCCGCTTCTGCTCCAGCGGCATCCACAGCCACTTTCCCGAACCGAGCCCCCGGTTGATCCAGCGTCGCAGCGAATACCATGGTGCGGTGGACTTGCGGGTGGGGACCGGGTAGTCGTAGCCCTGGGTCACGATGGCCATGCTGTGGAGCTTGGAGTGGGTGAGGCTCGAGAAGAACAGGAAGCACTGCACCAGGGTGAGATTCATGAAGCTCACGAAGTCTTTGGAAAGAAAGCGGGCGCCGAGCGCGTACTTCTCGCGATCGAACGCGCCCCGCTGCACCGCCGTCGCGCCGCATCGTATCTGCACGAGTTCATCGCATCGCTCCGAAAATGCGCCCGGTTCGCCCAGCCTGCGTTTGTGGCGCACCATGTTCCCCACGCGGCCGTCGGCCAGGAGGTCGTTGCCGCCACCGCTGAACAGGAACGCGTCGGGTTCGATGCGCGAGAGCGGCTCGATGTAGTCCTTGGTGCGCAGCATGCTGCTCAGCCAGTCGCCGCCGGCGGCGATGCTGCGGATGCAGTAGCGGTCGCTCCTTATAAGGTGGTCGATGATCTCGCGCACGAACTCCACGTGGATGCGCAGCCGGCCCAGCCGCAACAGCGTGAACCCCGGAAACTGGAACCACGAGTCCCCCTCCGCCACCACCACCGGCCGGCCCTCGCACTTGCCCGCGCGCACCGCGCGCAGATACTCGCGTTCGCGGTGCTCGCGTTCGGCACGGTTGAGGCGCCCGGCGAGCCCGCTGTCGGCTCCCGAGTCCGCGGGAATCTCGTTGACGTCAAAGATGCGGCGGAAGATCTCACGCGCCGCGAGGGGTTGGTCGTTCAGGACCTGCAGCAGAACCGGCAGGAGGGTTCGCTCCTCGGCCGCCGTGCCCAGCCATCGGTATCCGAGCGGGGTGCGCTCGATGCGGGCCAGCACCTCGGCCACGGCGGGCGGATCGGGATCCTCGAAGGCCAGGTCGACGTCGTAGTACGCCCACCACAGGTTCTCGACCTTGTTGAGAATGACGGCGACCGCCTTGTCCAGCTGCTCGTCGGTCCACGTCCGGGTTGGTTTCACCGGGCACCTCCCTTTGGGCCGGGCGACTGCAGCCCCCCCGGCCACGACAGATGGATATTCTACAGCAGGTTAGCACCAAGTGCTAAAAAACCTGCAACAGTCCGCCCCCGGCATCCGTCCTACCTGCATCCGCACAGAGAAAACGCGGTTGACAGGCCCTGTGCCTAGTGCTAATTTTCCAGCATATGCTAAATAACCAGCACATAAACCACCACCCGGGAAGTCACGCATGAAACAACTGAATACCTTGAGCCGCCGCGAACGGGAAATCATGGACATCCTGTACGCCGCGGGCAGCGCCAGCGCGGGAGACGTGCAGGAGCGTATGCCCTCTCCCCCCAGCTACTCCGCGGTGCGCGCGACACTGCGCATCCTGGAGCAGAAGGGGCTGCTGGTGCACGAGCACGACGGCAAGCGCTACATCTACCGCCCCACGGTGAACCGCAGCAAGGCCCGGCGCGGCGCCGTGGATCACCTGCTCAAGACATTCTTCGACGGCTCCGCGGCGGGCGCCGTCATGGCATTGCTCGAAACGCCGGGTGCCGACCTCACGCCCGAGGAGCTGGATCGCCTGGCCGCGCTGATCGACCGCGCTCGCAAGGAAGGACGATAATCATGACCCCGATCTTGAGTCTCTCGTCGTTGCTCGACTCGATCGCGCCGGGCAGCCTCCTGTGGTGGCTTTCGCGCATGACGCTGCTCGCGACACTCGCGTGCGCGTTTCTCGTGTTTGCGCACCGGCTGCGCCCCGCGGTGCGCCATGCGGTCGCGGTGGGGAGCCTCGTGGCCATTGCGTTGCTCCCGCTCGCATCCGCGCTGGTGCCTGCATGGTCCATTCCGGTGCTCCCTGCCCCCGCGGCGCGCCTCATCCAGAGTGAGCCGGTGCGGCCGGACGCCATTGAGCCGGCGCCCATGACGGCATCGCGACACACGCCGGCCGTGGCCACGAGCGCCGGACCGGTTGCGCCCGCGCGCACTCAGGGTGTTGAAACCGTGGTCGCGCGCGCGCGCGATACCCTCGTCACCTCCATCGGCTGGAAGGGCGCCATCGTGCTGGTGTGGCTCAATGTGATGGTGGCGTTGCTGCTGCGCGCCGGCCTGGCCGCCATGTGGGCGCGCGGCATCGTGCGCAGCGCACCGGTTACCCGCGATGAAAATATCCTGCGCGAGAGCCAGCGCGTGCGCCGCATCCTGGGCATTCAGCGCCCGGTCGATGTGATTGTTTCCCCCAGAGTGGCGGTTCCGCTGGTCGCCTGCGCGCTGCGTCCCTGCGTGGTGCTTCCCACGGACGCCGAGAACTGGTCGCGCGAGCGCCTGAATGCAGTGCTGCTGCACGAGTTCGCGCACGTGCGCCGTCGCGACGGTCTGTGGGTGATGGTGGCGCGCGTGGTGTGCGCTGTGTTCTGGTTCCAGCCGCTGGCGTGGGTGCTGGCAACCCAGCTGCGCGCCGACGCGGAACGCGCCTGCGACGACGTCGTTCTTTCCACCGGCATTCGCAACTCGGACTACGCGGAACACCTGGTGGCCATTGCACGCCTGGCGCCCGGCCGCGATGTATTTGCCGGCGCGGCGCTCACCCTGACGACGCGCTCTTCGCTCGAGCGGCGCGTGATCTCCATCCTGACGACACGCACGCCGCGCGCGGCGATGTCGCGGCGGGCGCTTGCCTCGCTGGCGTGCGTGTCGCTTGTTCTGCTGGTGGCGGTGGCGGCCGCGCGGCCGACGACGGCGGTTTCGCCGCGTGCCATTCCCGCCGACAAGCTCGCCCTGATCGACGTGATCACCCCTGATGAATCCGTCCGGCTGGAGAAGCGAGCGCCCATGCGCCTGGCCTACACCGTGGCGAACATGAACGACGCGGGGCGGGACCTGCGGCGGATCGAACTGGCCGGGAGCGGAAAGGACGGCGAGTCCGGCCGCGACTACTACCGCGAAGCCGCGGACCTCTACAACAGCGGCCGCTACTCGCGCGCCGCGGCTGCCTTCTCGAAGGCGGCGGAACTGGGCTACAAGCGCCCGACGGCGCTCTACAACGCAGGCTGTTCGTACGCGCTGGCCGACGAAAAGGACGACGCCATCGAAGCCCTGCGCGCGGCCTTCGAGGAGGGCTTCGAGCGTCCCGACCTGTACGCGGCCGACGACGACCTCAACTCACTGCGCGGTGACGCGCGCTTCCAGAAGCTGCTCGGGGAAGTAATGAACTCCGACGTTGCCAGGCTGGATCGCCGCGATGCCAACCGTGAGTTCGACCGCCTCGCCAAGCGCGATAACGTCGAAGAGGACGAGTGGAACTCGGTGGGCATCTACCTGTTGCGCTCGGGAGACTACGAACGCGCGGCGGATGCGTTCGACCGCGAGTTCAAGGTGAGCGGGGACGATGGCGCGCTGTACAACATGGCGTGCGCGCGCTCGCTCGGCGGCCAGAAGGACGCCGCCCTGAAACTGCTCGAGCAGGCCATCACCACCGGGTCGGTGGATGCGCGTCACATGGGTGAGGACCCCGACCTCTTCCCGCTGCACAGCGAGAAGCGCTTTGACGAGTTGCTCACCATGGCAAAGGACCTCAGCCTCTCAACGAACTGGGACGGGGACCGCAGCTGGCACTGGGGCTGGAGGGGCAGCGAGAACAATGAGCGCGCGTGGCGCAAGGCCATACCGCACTTCGAAGAAATGGCGAAGAAGTACCCCAGGATCGGCCGCGCCTGGTTCAACCTGGGGTTCGTGCAGCTCAGAACCGAGCAGGCTGGGGAGGCCACCGCATCGTTTCAAAAGGCGCTCGACATGGGCTACCAGAAGCCGACCACCATGTACAACCTGGCGTGCTGCGCCGCCCAGGCCGGCAACGTCGACGCGGCCTTCGACTGGCTGAAGAAGGCCGACGAGGCCGGATTCGAGTCGTGGGAGCACGCGTACCGGGACCACGACCTCGATCCGATCCAGGACGACCCGCGCTTCAAGGAGTACCGTGAGCGCTGGAAGTCGGCCATGTCGTACAAGCACAAACAGCATTTCCAGTACCGGTACCAGCATGATCACAATCAGGATGACGACGACCCCGAGGTCGACGTCGACCGCAACTACGACTAGCGCGTGACCGTCCCCGGGCGCTTCGTCGCGGCACACTCTGGTGTGGGTGCCGCGGCCGGCCCCCGGGGATTACCCTCCCCCCGGTTTGAAACACCCGCCGCCTACTCGCCGCAACTACCCGTGTTGTGGTAATCTACGTCGATCAGGAATGAATCCTCCGTCTCACACGTTGAAGGAAACCATTGTATGAAGTCCTCGCGTCTTTTCTTTCTCGCCTTGCTGGCCGTATGCACGCTGTCATCGCTTCCCGCCCTTGCGGCGGAGAAGCCGGTAAACCTGTCGCTGGTCACGCCGATCTCGATCGCAAAGGAAACCGACTCGGTGACGGCGTTTCGCTTCAGCCTGCTCTACGGCAAGAACACGTCCGTCGAGGTGCTCGACCTTGGCCTGATCAGCCACACCACCTCGGGCCTGTCCAGGGGGCTGCAGTGGAGTGCGGTGAACATCGCCGAGGCGGACTTCAAGGGCCTGCAGATCGGCTGGCTGGTCAACTACAACGCGGGGAGCTTTGAGGGCGTGCAGTTCGGGTTCGTGAATCACACCATGAACGGAGACGGCCTGCAGATTGGCTTTGTGAACTACGCGCAGAAGTACCACGGCCTGCAGATCGGCCTCGCGAACATCATCTCGCAGGACGGCTTCATGCCGGTGTTCCCCTTCGTCAACTGGTCGTTCTAACCGGCGGGTCGCCGGCCCGGCCCGGGGCATGCTATAATCTCCAGGTTAACGTGCGGGTCCCCCCGGCCGCCGGGGTCCGTTCGTTCCCCTCGCCCAGAGGCGGCTCCTCTCTGCCCGGAGGAACGCCATGCGTGCACGCCCTGCCTTCATCGCCCTGCTCGTTGTCTGTGTCTTCCCGCCGTTCGCCGCCGCCCAGGGTGGGCCGGTGGTGTTCAAGGGAACCGAGGTCACCCCGCTGGGAAACGCGACCCTGTCGGTTGCGCCGGTCGTTGCCGGCGAAGCGGCGCTGTTCCCCAACAAGCTCTTCGTCGGCGGTTTGAGTTTCAGCGGCAACGATGGCTTTCGCATGCACATCGGCGGCGGAACCGGTGCGCACATCCAGTGCCAGGACCTGGTTGCCTCGCTGCCGCTGGGAAGCTCGGTCGAGTTTCGCACCAACGACACGGCCGGTATCAACCCGTGCTGCCTGGTTGGCCTTCCGGCAGCGGGCGCGGTCACCGTCACCCCGGACTTCTCGCCACTCGGCGCCACCAGCTACCGCGTGGAAATCTGGAACGACGGCGCGCCGGTGGCCGGTGCCGATGGTGTCATGGGCGGCATGAGCACGTCGGCGTTGCCGGTTGCGTTCTCCGTCGACCTTGAGTCCGTCATTGCGCCGTTGCCAGATCCGTTTTCACTCCCGGCCACACTGCGATTCGGTTTGTCGCAGGGGTTCCTGCTGCGCTGGGCGGGCGACGTCACATTGATGGATGCGGTGGGTACGGCGCTGGGCACCGGCGACGAGTTGCGCATGTTCCCGGAGGGGACCGCGATGCTCGCGTCGGTGGGGTCCGTGGACGTGCTGGTTGCCGCCTTGAGCCCGGCCGGACCCTACACGCTCGGCGTGGACGACCTGGCGCAGCAGATGTCGGGGCACCTGCGCCGCGGCGGTGGCGGCGCGGTCATTTCGGTCGACATGGGCAAGGCCACCATGACGCTTCCCGCCGGCGTCGCCGGCGGCATGCAGGTGGACGTGGACGCAGAGCAGTCCGCGGAGTGCCTCATCTGGGACATCAAGGACGGATGCAGCGCGGGCGACACGGACGAGTTTTCGGTGACGGGCGAACTGCTGACGGGCGGGCAGGCGCAGATTGGCCGCGTGGCGTCGGTGCACAACGGTTCGCAGTGGACAGTGACGCCTGACTTCAGCGGCTCGGGTTCGCCCGATGCGGCGGTGGAGCTGTTCGACGATTCCGGCAACCTGATGGGAATCAATCCGTGCTGCTTCGAATTCAGCATCATGACGACGCAGTGGGCCTTCGAGACCGGCGTGGAGAGCAACAACAGCCTCGCCCTCCTGCTCGGCTTCGCCACCCCGGTCACGGTCGACCTGCCGGGTGTGGGTACGGTTCCCAATGTGAGCCGCATCAAGATGCACTCGAACGCCACCCGCAAGCACCGCTTCTTCGTGATTGTCGATCGCACCCACCTGAGTGCGGTCGGCGGCGACTTCGCCGTGCAGTACGAACCCAACGTGTTTTCGCTTGCGCAGGCATCGACCATGGTGTCGTTTGCATCGCGCGGCGCCGCGTATGGAAAGAGATTCCACGACGGTGTGGTCATCAACGCAATGGGCATGAGCGGCAACGATGGCGTGGACGTCCAACCGATGCCCGCGCAGGACCAGTTCGGCGTGGAGTGGGCGCCGCTGGGGCCGCCCAGCGCCACCATGGCCGAAACCGACTGGGCCTTCGTGAGCCGTCTGGCGAGCGATCCCACGCCGGTGCGGCGCATGTCGGTGCACCTGATTTCCAACGGTTCAATGGTGGCCGCGCACGTCGACCCCGAGCAATCGTCCACCACGGAGTACCGCGTGATCCTGCGCAACGGCGGCGCGGTGGTCGCGGAGTACGTCCACACCAGCCTGGCCACGGCCTTCGCGGAACTTCCCGACTGGCCGGCGGGCGCGGGCTTCCAGGTGTTGCAGTATCCCGACCGGCCGTGGTCCATGTGGATCGACCTCGGTTACGAGATGGACGTGGTGACGCCGGGCGGCCCCGTGTCGCAAAACCGTGCCGCGTTTCCGCTGACCAAGGCCGATCTGATTGAGATTCTCGCCGACAAGACATCGTTTCAGGGTCAACCGGTCGAGACGGCCCTGAGCGGACGCGCCATCAACCTGGCGACCCTCGTTGTGACCGACCGGGAACCACGCCTCACCGGCATCGGCGCAACGCCGCAAAGCGCGCATTCGGTGCTGCGGCCCGCCTACCCGAATCCGTTCAACCCGCAGACCACGCTCGCCTTCGACCTGGCCACGAGCGGTGTGGTTTCGCTGAAGATTTACGCGGTGGACGGACGCCTGGTGGCGACTGTGCAGGAGGGCACGCTGCGCGCGGGCAGGCACGCGTACACGTGGAACGGCCGCAACGGGCGCGGACAACCGGTGGCTTCGGGGGTATACCTGGCCGAGCTGCGCACACCCGACGGCATGCAGCGCGCCAAGCTGAACCTGTTGAAGTGATAGATCCTACTCCGAGGGCGCCGGCATCGACTCGATGACCTTCATCATCTCGATGAGGTCGGGGTCGTCGGGCGCGGCCTCGAGACCGGCGCGCACCCAGCGGGTCGCCGCGTCGAGATCCTTGTCGAAGAAGGCCGCGGTGGCGAGAATCTTGTACGCGGTTGCCTTGTCTTCCGCGTCTCCCGACGCAACGATCTCGAGGGCCAGCTTGCGCGCTTCCTCGTTGCGGCCGGAGCGCTGCAGCGCCACCGCCAGGTAGCCCGAAAGGCGCGGATAGCGCGGGTTCTGCGCATACGCCTGCGCCAGAACGCGCGCCGCCTCTTCGAACTTCTCCTGCAGCAGGAGCGTGCGCCCGTAGTTTATGAGCGAGGTGTCGCGGTTGGGGTCCATGCGATACGCCTTCGCGAACGCCTCCGCCGCCTTCTCCTCGTCGCCCGCGTTCATGTAGTACGTGCCCAGGTAGGTGTACACCGAACCCATGTTCGCCGTGACGATGGTGCGGTTGGACACCAGAAAGAACGTTGCCACCGCCACGCCGATCATGACCCACGCGGACTTGTTGCGCTTCTGCGCCAGCTCCTGCCACACCCACGCAATGAAATACGCCGCCAGCAGGATCACCACCGGTACGACGGGCAGGCGGTAGCGCGCGTTCAAATAGAAGAGGACAATGGAAAAGATCGCCACGCCCAGGTACAGCGCCACGATAGCGCGGTTTCTTCCGCCGCGCATGAACACAATAAGACCCGCGAGCCCCAGCGGCGCGATGAGCGCAAACTGTAGGAACGGAAACTTGAACAGGCGCGTCGCGTCCTGGAAGTACATGACCTCGGGCAGGTCGTGCACCTCGATCTTGTTCCAGAACAGCACGAACTTGCGGGCCAGCAGAGCCATCCACCCACCCGGATCCTGCCTGATGCCATCCATCGCCTTCTGCATGTAGAAGTCGGACGCCTCTGCGTCCGTCATCTCGTGCCCGGTTTCCTTTTCGGCCAGCGCCAGCGCGTCCTCCAGCAGGCCGGCGCGTTCGCCGCGCATCTCGTCCGGCGGCTGGTACACACCCTCGGTGCCGATCCGGTTGCCGATGTAGAAGTTGATGCCGCCGTGCGCGGTCACCGGCACGAACTCGCCGGCGTGCTTGAGGTTGTGCAGGGTGGGCGGCAGCAGAAACAACGCCACCCCCGCGGCAAAACCGAATGCCGGAGCGAGCCAGCGGCGCTGCTTCAGGTTGCGGCCAATAATCCACACCGGAATTGCCGCCGCCAGCAGCAGAAACAGGTTGGGGCGCCCCAGCGAACCCGCACCGCACAGCGCGCCGATGACACCCGCGCTGAGCCACACCGGAACCCGCCAGCGGCCGAGACGCAGGGTGCGGTGGCCGCGCAGGTCTTCGTCAAGCGCGAGGCACAGGGTGAACGAGGCGATGAGGATGAACACCTCGAGCGACGTCCCCAGCAGCATGCCCTCGTACAGCATGAACTGGGTGTAGAGCACCGCCATGGCCGTGGCGACGAGCGACACGGTTGTCTGTGACAGGCGCCCGCGCTGCGGTTTCTCCACCAGCAGGCGGCCCGCCACGTAGACGAGCACCACCGCACCCAGACCGATGACCGCCTGCAGCACGCGCGTGGCCATCAGGCCGTCGCCGAACAGCTTGAACACCACCACCAGGAAGAACGGATACAGCGGGTTGAAGGTGAGTGCCCCCGCGGGGATCCCCTGGCCGCCGATGATGTCGCTGGCGAGGGTGCGGTAGAACGCCGCGTCGATGGACAACTCCCCGCCCACTTCCGACGAGGCAAGGCGCGCCAGCCACACCACGCGCAGCAGGACCGCCACGGCCATGATGACGATGAAAATGAGCGTGGGACGGGCGTTGGTCCTGCCGGGGGATGCTTTGCTCATACTGCCGGCTGCCTGCGGGGATGGCGATTTTTGGGCACGCGGAGACACGGGCCGTGATCCTAGGGAATAGGGCAACGGGTGTCAATCCGGGTGTCCGGAAGAGTTGTTCGGGGCAAAAAAGCGACGGCGCCGGTTGAGTTGGGTGGTTGCCTCCGGCGCCGTCCTTTTGGCCGCTTTATGTCTCGCGGGGGTCGAGAAGGGACGCCCGAAGCGAGACGGGCCTTTCTCATGCAGGACACTTGTCCATAAGAGAGCATGAGTACTTTCCAGGCCCCACGCCATAATGCAATTGCATTATTTATTTCCGAGCGCTCCAGAGGCACACTTATGGAAGACCACGGCCGCGCCCAGTTCGGAGGGATCCCGTGCGACTTCCCGAACCCGTCGACCCGTCCGTCCCTTGTCCCGACTTGCGGACAAGCACCCCCTCGTCAAACTTCGTCGGAGCCCTGCATCCGGCGTATCTCCGGAGGCAACCATGAACCTCCTCCGTTTCGTCATTGCATCCATTCTTGTAACCGCGGCTCCGTCCGTGTTGTGGGCAGCGACACCCGTTCACCTGTGGAGCCAGCGCTTTGGTGACATCGGATATGACACCGGCAACAGCATCGCCATCGACGGATCCGGCAACATCCTGGTCGCAGGCCAGTTCGAGGGTACGGTGAACTTTGGCGGCGGTGATCTAACGAGCGCGGACTCCTACGATGTGTTCCTCTGCTGTTATACGCCGGCGGGTGTGCACCTGTGGAGCGAGCGCTTTGGCGGCACATCGCATGAGTTTGTCAGCGACCTCGCGGTGGACCCGTCCGGTAACATCGTCCTGACAGGACAGTTCGAGGACACCACCAGTTTTGGTGGCACCCCGCTTGTCAGCGCGGGTGAACGTGACATCTACCTCGCGCGATTCACATCCACGGGAGCGCACCTCTGGAGCCAGAGATTCGGCAACATCGAATGGGAATGGCCATACGCCCTCACCACGGACGGCCTCGACAATATCATCCTGGCGGGAGCGTTCACCGATTCGACGGACTTCGGTGGCGGCCTGCTGACCGGGGACTACACCCAGGCGTTTGTCGCCACGTATGACGCGAGTGGCGCCCATCTGTGGAGCCGGTCGTTTGGCGGCACGTTCAGCGACGAGGCCCTGGGGGTTGCGGTGGACGCAGCGGGCAATGTCGCGCTTGCGGGATACTTCTACTACACGGCGGATTTCGGCGGTGGCGACCTGACCAGCGCCGGAAGCTCCGACGCCTTCCTTGCCATGTACACGCCCGCCGGCGCGCATGTCTGGAGCCAGCGATTCGGCGCGAACTACGCGGACCGTGCGCTTGCCCTGGCGATGGATGGCGCGGGCAACACTTGTTTGGCGGGAACCTTCAGTGGTACCGCCAGTTTCGGCGGCGGAGACCTGACGAGCGCCGGAGGCTCCGATATCTACCTGGCCAGCTATGACTCCGGCGGGAGCCACCGCTGGAGCAAACGCCTCGGTGGCCAGCAGGGCGAAACGCCGGTCAGACTCAGAGCAGATGCGGCGGGCAACATGCTCCTGGCCGGGTACTTCAACGGTCTGACGAATCTCGGCGGGGACAACTTCCCCAGCGCCGGCGACACGGACGGCTTCCTTGCCAGGTACGATGCGAACGGAGAGCATGTCTGGAGTCTCCGTCTCGGGGATTACTGGCGCGACCGCGTGTACGATGTTGCGGCGGACGCGTCGCTGAACGTGTATGCGACCGGTTTCTTCTACGGAACGATCAACCTGGGTGGGGACGACCTGGTCTCACCGGGCGGCTACGATGTCTTCCTCGTCAATTACTCCGCAGAACTCGCCGAGCCGCGGATCGCCTCCATCACCGACATCGGCAACGACCAGGGGCGCACGGTCAAGCTGCGCTTCCTCCGCTCCGGCTACGACGCCGACGGCTCGGGAACCCCCGTCACGGGTTACGAGGCCTACCGCCGCGACGACCCTCCGCCCACGGGGGCACAGTCTCAACGCGACCTGCGCGCTGCGGGCTGGACGTTCGTGGGCGCGGCACCCGCCCACCACGAGGCGAGCTACGGGATCGACGTCCCCACCATCGGCGACTCGACGGAGACACTCGGAGCCTACTACTCCGTCTTCTACGTCCGCGCCACCACCGCCGACCTGACCGAGTACTTTGACTCCGCGCCCGACAGCGGTTGTTCGGTGGACAACCTCTCTCCGGGTGTCCCCACGAATCTCGTGTACGACGACGGTGTTCTCACCTGGGACCCGTGTCCCGATCCCGATTTTGACCATTTCACGGTCTACGGAGCGCCCACGCAGTGCTTCTGCGGGGCCATCGTGGTGGACGACTGTCCGGTGCCCGTCATGGATGTGCATGCATCACCGTATGCGTTCTACTTTGTGACTGCGACCGATCGATCCGGCAACGCAAGCACGTTCACACCGGTTCGCGCGGGCGCGACGGGCACACCACGAAGCTACGTGCTCTCGGTCGCCAACTACCCCAACCCGTTCAATCCAACCACCGAAATCGCGTTCACGATTCCGTCGCCCGGACCCGTGACGCTGGCCATCTATGACGCGCGCGGTGCGCGAATCGCCACCTTGATAGACAACCAGGCGCATCCACCGGGTCCCTTCCGAATGGAGTGGAGTGGTGTGTCGGACGCCGGTGTGGTTGTCTCCTCGGGCATCTACTTTGCGCGTATCGAACACGCAGGCGTGACACGCACGCGGAAGCTGGTGATGATGAAATGAAGACGAAACCTTCCATCATGGTGCTTTCGGCTCTGGCGATCCTCAGCCTGGGCATCACCCCGGCAATGGCACAGCAACCCGTGCACCTCTGGAGCCACGGCTTCGGCGGCACGTCCTGGGACCAGGGTACGTCGATCGCCGTGGATGCCGACGGCAACGTCATTATCGCGGGGTCGTTCCAGGGCACCATGAACCTGGGCGGCGGCAATCTCACCAGCGCGGGAGACCGCGACATCTTTCTCGCCCAGTTCGGCCCGGGCGGAGCGCACCAGTGGAGCAAGAGCTTCGGCGGGACGGGATACGACGAAGCCACCGCGGTGGCGGTTGACCCCGCCGGCTATGTACTCGTCACCGGCCGTTTCGAGAATACGATCAACTTTGGCGGCGGGGCGCTCATCAGCGCCGGCGGTCCGGACATCTTTCTCGCCAGGTTCGGTCCCACGGGAGGCCATAACTGGAGCAAACGCTTTGGCAGCACCGGCTGGGACGAAGGGCTGGCCCTGGTGGCGGACATCAGCGGGGGCGCGATCATGGCCGGCGCCTTCGAGGGCGCGGTCCAGTTTGGGAACACCAGTTCGCTTTACAGCGCCGGCGGCCAGGACATCTTTGTGGCGCGCTACAGCGCCAGCGGTTCCCCCCACTGGGCTCAGTCCTTTGGCGGAACGGCGAGCGACCGTGCCGAAGCACTCGCCATGGATTCGGCCGGGGATATCATCGTCACCGGCATCTTTGCCGGTACGGTTGACTTTGGTGGCGGCGGCCTGGTGAGCAGCGGCTACGACGCGTTCGTTGCCAAGTACACCGCGACCTCGCACCAATGGAGCCAGCGCTTTGGCAACACCGGGGACGATATCGGTACCGCGGTTGCCACCGATGGAGACAACAACGTCGTCGTGGCGGGCAGCTTTCAGACTTCCATCGACCTGGGGGGTGGAGCCATCTGGGACAACGGGGGCGGAGACATCTTCTTCGCCGGGTTCAACGGCGCGGGTGTGCATCAATGGAGCCAGGGCCTCGGCGGATCGTCGGTGGATGAGGCGCACTCACTCGTGTGCGATCCGTACGGGGGTATTCTGCTGACCGGCTATTTCTGGGACATTACCAACTTTGGCGGTGATGACCTGGCCAGCGCGGGGTATGCGGATGTTTTTCTCGCCCGCTTCACATCCTCGGGCGCGCATCAGTGGAGCACCTCCTTCGGCAGCACCGGCTACGACTACGGACTCGGCGTGGCCCTGTCTGGTGTCGGCAAGGTGCACACGACGGGCATGTTTCAGGGCGCGGTGGACTTCGGCGGGGGCGTTCTGACTAGCGCCGGAAGCAGCGATATCTTCGTGGCGCGCTACGGCCCCGAACCGGCCGCGCCGTTCATCTCGTCGATCGAAGACATCGGCAACGACCAGGGGCGGCTTGTGAAGGTTCGCTTTGTGCGCTCCGGCTTCGACGTTGCCTTTTCCTCCACGTCGATTGTGAGCTACGAATTGTACCGCCGCGACGATCCGGCGCCGGCGTTTCAATGGGGGCCGCATGATCGCAGTCTGCGCGCGGACGGCTGGACGTTCGTGGGGTCGGTGCCGGCCCACGCCGAACCTTCCTACGGCATCGACGCCCCCACCATCGGCGACTCCACCATCAGCCTGGGAGACTATTACTCCACGTTCTTCGTGCGTGCGGCGGCCGCGGCGGCAGGAACCTTCTACGACTCCGCGCCGGATAGCGGCTACTCCATCGACAACCTCGCCCCGGGTGTGCCCGCTGGGCTCGCGTACAACACCGGCACGCTGACCTGGGACGAGTCCCGCGCCGAGGACTTCGACTACTTCACCGTGTACGGCGCCAACACGCAGGTGTTCGGAGCGGCAACCGTGGTGGACTACTGCGTGGCGCCCACGATGGACATCACGGCCGCGGGCTGCGTGTTCTACTTCGTCACCGCCACCGACTTTTCCGGCAACGAGGGCGCGGCGGCCATGATCAATACCGCCTCCGGGGTGGGCGGAACGCCGAAGGACTACGTTCTTTCCGTCTCCGCGTACCCCAACCCCTTCAACCCGTCCACGACCGTGCGCTATACGCTTCCCGCGCGGGGTCGTGTGACGGTGGCGGTTTACGACGCGCGCGGGGCGCGGGTCGCGACCCTCGTTGACGCGGACCAGGACGCCGGCGCCTACACCGAGCGCTGGGATGGGCGCGACGGCGCGGGCCGGACCATGAGTTCGGGGGTGTACTTTGTGCGCGTGGATCACCCCGCCGGAACGAAGGCCTACAAGATGGTGCTGCTCAAATAAGCCGTACTTGCACGCCGGGGCACATTCGTCCTAGAGTCGGGGCGTTCAGGAGGAACCACTATGAACGTCCCGACTCGTCTCTTGTTGCTCGCCGTTCTTGCCGCCGTCGTTCTCGGCGGTTGTTCCAAGACCAATCTCACCAACCTGTACCGGGATCCCAACTATCCCAGCCAGCCGCTCACCAACGTGATCGTGGTGGCGGTGGAGCGCAACGAAGACCTGCGCCGCATGTGGGAACAGGCCATCGCCGCGGAGTTCCAGGCGCGCGGCGTCCTGGCCACGCCGTCGTACCAGGTATTCCCCACGTCGCTGCCCGACAGCCAGCAGGTGCGGGTGGTGATCGACCGCGACGACATGAACGGCGCGGTGGTGACGCACCGCCTCGCGGTCACCCAGACCGGGAACTTCGGCGGCGGCTACGACAAGCAGACCACGATGTCGCGGCAGGACTACTGGAGCGGCTGGTACCACTCGTACTACCAGACGGTGATGCTCGGCTCGCCGCCCCCGGACAAGGAAAAGAAGGGCCGCTACCAGATCGACGTGTGGAGCGCGCTCGACGGTGGCAGGTTCGTGTGGACGGGAAGCACGGTGGAGATCGACCCGACGTCGGTGGACAAGCTGCGCGAAGAAGTGGCCGGCCAGCTGGTGCCGGAGCTGCAGCGCCAGAACGTGATTCCGCAGAACTGACGACTCCCCGGCTATGAGCCGTCGCGCGACAGCCAGTCGATGTAGCCCTCTATTTCGGCCAGGGTGGAATCCG
>JAOUHG010000035.1 GCA_029865265.1 Candidatus Krumholzibacteriia bacterium
CATCTACTTCGTGCGCATGATCGCGGGGTCATACGTCGAAACGCGTAAGATCGTCATGCTGAAGTAGACGACCGTCTGCTCCGGCATCTCGAAGAGAACAAGCGGGCCCCCTGCGGGGGGCCCGCTTTCGCTTTCACCCGGCCACCGGTATTGGGTATACTGCCGCGATTCCCATGGAACCAAACACCAGACTGGGCAACTACGAGGTCATCGAGAAGATCGGCGCGGGCGGAATGGGCGAGGTGTACCGCGCCCGTGACACGCGCCTGGGGCGCGACGTCGCGCTCAAGCTCCTGCCCGCGGTCTTCGCCGACGATCCCGACCGCCTCGGGCGCTTCGAGCGCGAGGCGCGGCTGCTCGCGGCCCTCAACCACCCCCACATCGCCGCCATCTACGGGCTCGAGCACGCGGAGGGCAAGCGCTTCCTCGTGCTGGAACTGGTGCAGGGGGACGATCTCTCCACGCGCATCGCGCAGGGCCCCATTGCGCTCGAGGAAGCGCTGCCGATTGCGCGCGACATCGCCGAGGCGCTCGAGTACGCGCACGAGCAGGGCATCGTGCACCGCGACCTCAAGCCGGCCAACATCAAGCTTACCCCCGAGGGCCGCGTCAAGGTGCTGGACTTCGGCCTGGCCAAGGCGCTCGAATCCGAGGACGGCACCGACCCGCGCCTGTCGCAGTCGCCCACCGTGCTGGCGAGTTCGCCCACCATCGCCGGGGTGATCCTGGGCACGGCCGCCTACATGAGCCCCGAGCAGGCGCGCGGCAAGAGTGTCGACAAGCGCGCCGACGTGTTTGCTTTCGGCGCGGTGCTCTACGAGATGCTCACCGGGAGTCAGGCGTTCGTGGGCGACACGGTGAGCGACACGCTGGCGTCCGTTTTGAAGACACAGCCCGACGCCGCCGCGTTGCCGGACAACACCCCGCGCGTCATTCGCGAACTGCTCAGGCGCTGCCTGGAGAAGGATGCGAAGCTGCGCCTGCGCGACATCGGCGAGGCGCGCATCGCCATCGACACCGCCCGCCATGCGGGACCGGACGAGGCCGGTGGAGCCGCCGCCGCGGCAGCGCCGGTGGACGGCGCCGCGCGCTTTCGCGCCAACCTGGTGTGGGGTGTGGCCACGCTTGCCATCGCCGCCGCCGCCTTCTTTGCCTCGCGGCTGGTAACACCGGCGCGGCACGACGCGCCGCTGCGCAAGCTCGCCATCGCGGTCGACGACACGGACGGCGGCATGAGCGCCATGCGCCTCGCGCTCTCGCCCGATGGACAGCGCATCGCCTACATCGCGAACGATCGCCTTTGGGTGCGCGAACTCTCCAGTCTCGAGCCCGCTGAAATCCCCGGGACGGAGAAGGCGGAGATTCCCTTCTGGTCGCCGGATGGCACCCAGATCGGCTACCGCATCGGGTCCACCTTCTACCGCGTGAGCGCGTCGGGTGGCAAGGGCACCGTGGTGAGCGCAACCTCGGAGTCGTTCACCGGCGGTTCCGGGGCCGCATGGACGCAGGACGACCGCATCGTCTTCACCACCGGCGCGAAGGGAATCCTGGAGGTGCCGGCGCTGGGGGGCGACCCGGTGGAGATCGTCCCCAAGTTGCCGGACGAGACCGATATCCACGAGCCGAGCGTGCTGCCCGGCGGCCGCGGCTACCTGTTCGTGTCCCACCTGCAGAGCGGAGGACCCCGCGATCTGGTGGTCTTTGCCAACGGCGAGCGCAAGACGTTGCTCTCGCTGCCCAACCAGCGCCTGTGGACGCCGCGCTACGCGTCCACCGGACACATTCTCTTTCGGCGCACGCCCACCAACTCCGGCATCTGGGCGCTGCCGTTCTCGCTCTCGTCGCTCGAGGCCACCGGTGAACCGTTCCTGGTGGCACTCGACGGATCGGAGCCGTGCCCGGGACCCGGCGGCCTGCTGCTGTACCGGGCGGGTGGGGGTGTCGCCAGCATGCAGTTTGCGTGGATCGACCGCGACGCCGGCATGACACCCATCAGCGACGTCTTCGAGAACACCGGGCATCCGGCGATTTCACCCGACGCCCGTCACTTCGCCGGCATCGTCAACGAGGGAAACAACAACGGCGACATCTGGGTGTTCGACCTGGCGCGCGGCACGCGCCAGCGGCTGTCGTTCGATCCCGCCTGGGACATCAGTCCCACCTGGTCACCGGATGGGAAGACGGTGTACTGGGTGAGCACCAGGGATGGCGTGATTCGCGCGCGGCGCGCGGACGGCACCGGAGAAGAACAGATGCTGGTGAGGGGCTGGGGTCCGGACGTTTCGCCCGACGGCAAATGGATGGTGTTCGACGCAGACAACCCCGCCACGTCTTCCGCGGATGTCTTCATGGTCGCGATGCCGGCCGACAGTACGAGCGAACGCACCGCGGTCATCAGCACCGCCAAGAACGAGGGTGCGCCGCGCATCTCGCCCTCGGGGAATTATCTCGCCTACGAGTCCGACGAGTCCGGCCGCGACGAGATCTATCTCACGCGATTCCCGGGTTTCGAGGGCAAGTGGCAGGTCTCGGTGGCGGGGGGGACACGGGCGCGCTGGGAGGGCGCGCGGCTGTACTTCACGTCCGACAGCGCCATGATGGAAGTGGAGGTGACCGAAACGCCCGAACTGCGCCTCGGCAACCCGCGCCAGGTCTTCCTCATCGACGACGCCCACGTCTACCTGGGCCGCACCTCGTCGTACGACGTAGAGCGGGGCGGGAAGCGTTTCGTTATGTCCTACAACGCCAGTTCGTCCGTGGCGAGCCAGATGCTCGAAATGATCGTGGTGGAAAACTGGCCCGCCGAGTTCAGCAAACCCGCAAAGTAGCCCCGCCTCACCCGTCCGTCGCGCTGCCCCGCAGGTAGCTGTCAAACCACTCCACCGTGGCCCTGGTGGCGTTCTCCAGCGCCTCGCTCGCAATGCGACCGTCGTCGTAGCCGTAGGTGTGGCCGGTGAGCAGGCGCAACAGCTTCTTGTCCGCCTTGATGGTGGGCGTGTCGTAGAACGTGTACGACTGCGCCACCGGAACCGTGGGGTCGTGCTCCCCGTGCACCACCAGGTGCGGCGTGGTGAGTTCCTCCGCGCGCTCGCCCACCGCGTAGCGGTCGCGGTTCTTCTCCATGTCTTCCAGCAGCTCCAGCCCGAGGGCGAGCGATGTGCCGGTCGCGTAGTCGGTGAAGACCAGTTCGCCCCGGTCGCGCCAGAGCTTCTTCTGGCGCTCGGTGTAGTGCTGGGGGTGGGCCAGCGCGGACCAAGTGGCGAGCGCGGCGATGGAAGGATCCTCGAGCGCCTTCACCGCGGCCACCAGCCCGCCGCGGGAGTGACCCCACAAGGCGATGCGCGGGTTCACCGGAATCCCCAACGCCGAAGGGCCGGCGCCACGCACCCAGGCGATCACCGCCGAGAGGTCGTCGAGTTCGCGCGCAATGGTGTTGTTGCGGAAGAGCGCCGGCGCAACGAAGGTGGCGTCCAGGGACAGGCGCGCCTGTCCGTCCTCGGGCACGCGGCCGTTGTGCGAGAAGTCCATGACCAGCGCGCCGAACCCCTCGTCCTGCAGGCGCAGCGCCACCAGGGGGATGAACCCCCAGCGCCGGTAGCCCTTGAACCCGTGGCACATGATCACCAGGTGCGGGCTGGGCTCGCCGTCGCGGGTGAGCGCGGGATACCAGTCCGCAATCACCGGGTGGGTGTCAAGGGTGGGAATGCTGACGACGAATCGGGTCTGCATGGCTGACTGTCCGCCAAGATAGGCAATTTCCGTTGTCATTGCAAGACTTAGACGTTGCGCCGGGCCCCTGCTTCCCCTATCATGGTTCGGATTCATATGGTGCTTTCCAACCTGCAAGGTCTTCCCAACGGTGCGCGCGTCATCCTGGCGCCGCTGTGCGGCGTTACCACCGCCCCCTTCCGGCGCATCTGCCTGGACCACGGCGCCGACATGGCGGTCACCGAGATGGTGAGTTCGGAGGCCATGACGCGAAGCCGCGAGATGTACTGCAAGGCGCTGCACGGGCTGGACGTGGCCGAGGGGCCGCTGTCGCTGCAGATCTTCGGCGGAAACCCGGTGCGCATGGGAGAGACCGCCGCGCGCCTCTCGGAGCAGAAACCCGAGTATCTCGACATGAACTTCGGTTGCCCGGTGAAGAAGATCGTCAAGGGCAACGGTGGCTCGGCGGTGCTCAAGGACACGCAGCTGCTGTCGGATATCTGTGGCGAAGTGGTACGGCGCAGCTCCGTGCCGGTGTCGGCCAAGATCCGCGCCGGCTGGGACCGGCCCACGGGCGAGAAGGTCCGTGAACTCGCGCGCGCCATCGAGGGCGCGGGTGTTTCCATGCTGACCATCCACGCGCGCACGCGCGCGCAGGGGTTCTCCGGCGAGGCCAACTGGGACCTGATCGCCGAGGCCAAGCGCGCGGTGTCGATCCCGGTGGTGGGCAACGGTGACGTGCGCTGCGCCGATGACGTGCTGCGCATGCACGCGCGCACCGGTTGCGACGCGGTAATGATTGGCCGCGCCGCCATCGGTAATCCGTGGGTGTTTGCCGAGGTGAAGACCGCGCTCGAGGGCGGCGAGTTCACGCCGCCCACACCGCGCGAACGCGTGACCACAATGATCAATCACATCGACCAGACGGTCAAACTGGAGGGCGAGCCCGGCGGCGTCATCGCATCGCGCAAGATCATGGCTGCCTACCTGAAGCGGGCGCCCAACGTGCGCGAGTCGCGCGGTGCGCTAATGCAGGCCCGCACGCTGTCCGAGGTGCGCGACATCATGGGCGCCTATCTCGATCGCATCGGCCCCCTCGCCGACGTGCCCTTCCACTCGCAGGCCGGCGTCGAGTCGTCCTTTTCGGAGTGCTGACGCCGCCGGCCGGCCGCCCACTCCACACGCGCGGTGCACCCGCGCATCCCGCATGACCGCTCCCCTCATCTCCCTTCGCGATGCCGTGGTTTCCTACCAGGCGCAGGCACGCCCCGCGCTGGACGGGGTGTCGATCGACATCGCCCCGGGCTCCTGGACGGCGGTCTCCGGCGCCAATGGCTCGGGAAAGAGCACGCTGCTGGCGGTGCTGGCGGGGCTGTTGCCGTTGCGCGCGGGCGGCATGGAACGCGCCGCGCGCCGCGTCGCCATGTTGATGCAGGATCCGGACGACCAGCTGGTGGCATCGAGCGTGGCGCACGAGCTGGAGTTGTCGGTGGACCCGGCCGAGCCGAGCCGGGCGGTGCGCATTGCCGAAGCTACCGAACGCTTCGACCTCGCACCGGTGCTGGAGCGAAACCCGCACCGGCTCTCCGGCGGGGAGAAGCAGCGCCTCGCCATGGCGACGGTGTGGCTGGAAAATCCCGACGTGCTCCTGCTCGACGAACCGCTCGCCTATCTCGACGCCGAGAATCGCAGCCGCGTGCTGGGCTTCGTGCGCGAGTTGAACGCGGCGGGGGCGGCGGTGGTGTGGGCAACGCCGGGAGAGGACGTGGCCCTCGCGCGCGATGCGATCGTCCTCGAAGACGGCCGGGCGTGCTACCAGGGGCCGCCGGCGGGCGTTCCCGCCGGTGGGGTGGTCGACGCCGGCCCGGCCGCGAACGGGGCGGCGCGCCCCGCAGCGGCGCCGGGTAGCCCGGCCGCGCTGCAAATGCAGGGGGTCACGTTCGCGTATGGCGACGTGCCGGTGCTCTCGGACCTGAACCTCGAGGTGGCGGTGGGGGAGTGTGTGGGCGTGTTCGGTCCCAACAGTTCGGGAAAATCGACCCTCCTGCTGGTCGCCGGCGGCGCGATGCGGCCGGCGGCGGGGCGGGTCGTGCGGGCGGGGAGCGCGGCGCTCTACCTTCCGCAGAGTCCAGAGCGGCTCTTTTTTGCCGAGACCGTGCGCGAAGAGATCGCGTTCGGGCTCAGACGCCGCGGTATCGCCGCCGCCGACATCGAAGGCCGCGCGGCGGAAAGCCTCGGGGCGTGCGGTCTCGACCCGGCCGGGTTTCTCGACCGCTCCCCGTTTCAGTTGTCCTTCGGCGAGATGCGGCGGGTGGCGTTCGCCATCGCCCATTCGCTCTCTCCCGCACTGCTGCTGCTCGACGAGCCGGCGTCCTGTCTGGACGCCAGCGGCCGGCGCGTGCTGCGCACCCTCATCGACGGCTGTGTGGCCGCGGGAGGCGCGGCGGTGGTGGCGTCGCACGATATGACGCATTTGCAGGGAGTTGGCGGCCGCATCGTCTCGTTGACGCAACCCCAACCGGCGGATAGTATTCCCGCCAATACTCCAACCAGGAGGCTCTAGTGGATCAACAATCGTTCGGCGCAGTCCTGCGCCTGCTCGCCATCGCGAGCATGATCGTCACCGTCGTCAGCAATTACTGGCGGCACGGTGACATCGACCTGACCGGGCGCTTTGCGAATATGCGCACCCTGTACGCCCGCTCCGTGATCGTCGGCGTCATCGTCGCCGCGCTTGCACGGATCAACGTTCTCGACATGCTCCGTGGTACGCCGGCGTTCTCGTCGTACCTCGGATTCTATGGGATCGACATCGTGGACGACGCCATCGGCGTCCTGATGACTGGTATGATTCTGGCGCTCTTTGCCAAGCTGTGGAACGACCTGCTCGACATTCTCTACGAGTTCAAACGGTTCATGCGTGGCAAGGCCAACGCGTTGCGCCCGGACGACGTGCCACGCACGGTGCGTGAGCCGCGTGATTCGCGCGAGCCGCGCGAAATGCGCGACATGCGCCGGGGCCGGCGCGGTGGCCGTGGCCGCGGGGACCGGGACCGCGAAGGCGGCGACCGTGACCGCTATCGCGACCGTGATTCGCGCCGTCCGGATACTCCGAGGGAACCGAACGGTGCCGGCACTCCTTGATCGATTCCACGTGCTGGGCCGCAGCGGCCTGCGCGTATCGCCCCTCTCACTCGGGACGATGACCTTCGGAACCGAGTGGGGCTGGGGAACCCCGAAGGACGAATGCCGCCGGATCCTCGACGCCTACGTCGAGGCCGGCGGCAATTTCGTCGATACGGCGAACTTCTACACCGGCGGCACCAGCGAGACCTTTCTGGGGGAGTTTCTGGCCGGGCGCCGCGACGAGATCGTGCTGGCCACCAAGTACGCCCTCGCCATGCGTCCGGGCGACGCCAACTCGGGTGGTTCGCATCGCAAGAACCTGATGCAGTCGCTGGACGCGAGCCTCGCCCGGCTCAAGACCTCGTACATCGACCTCTACTGGGTGCACGCGTGGGACTTCACCGTTCCCATCGACGAAGTGGTGCGCGCGCTCGACGACGCGGTGCGCGCCGGCAAGGTGTTGCACGCGGGCGTCTCCAATGCGCCCGCGTGGGTGGTGGCGCGCGCCAACACCATGGCGGAACTGCGTGGGTGGACGGCTTTCTGTGCCACCCAGGTGCAGTACTCGCTGGCCGAACGTGCCATCGAGCGGGAAATCGTCCCCATGTGCAGCGACACGGGTGTGGGGGTGGTGGCGTGGTCGCCCCTGGCGGGCGGTGTGCTGAGCGGAAAGTATGCGCGCGCCGACTCCGGCAGCAAGGCGCCGCTGGACGAGAGCCTGCGCAAGGAATCCAACCAGAAGCGCGCCAATGAGCGCAACCTCGCCATCATCGCCGTGGCCGAAGCGGTGGCCGCCGAGATCGGCCGTTCGGCCGCACAGGTGGCGGTTCGCTGGGTGATGCAGCGCCCCGGTGTCGGCAGCGTCATCATCGGCGCGCGCACCCTCGCGCAACTCAACGACAACCTCCAGGCTGCCGCGTTCGAACTGTCCGCGGAGCAGATGCAACGGCTCGACGCCGCCAGCCGCATCGAGGCCGGGTACCCGCACGACTATCTGCGCAGTTCGACCGTGACGCGCTTCCTCTACGGCGGCGCCAGGATCGAGTAGGCGGCGCCACGCGCTTCGCCGGCCCATGCGCGCCGTCCTCGTCATTGTCATCCTGCTTGCCGCGCCGGTTCCCGGGTACACCGCTTCCACCGTCTCGATCGCCGATTCGCTCGCCGCGCGCGTGGAGCCCCTGTTTGCGGCCGGTGCCTACGACTCGATCCTTGCCCTTCTGCCCGGCTACCTGCTCGAGGCCGAGAGCCGTGGCGACTCCATCCTGCTGGGACGCGCGCTGACGCAGCGCGGGCGCGTGCTCCTTATGAAGGGGATGCGCGAGCGGGCAATCGTGGACCTCGATGCGGGCGTTGGTATCGCGGAGGCGATGGCCGACACCGCGGGTCTGATGCCCGCGCTGAACTTTCGCGGCTTCGCGTACGGCGGCGCGGGTGCGTGGGACGACGCCATGCGCTGCTACCAGCGCCGGCTCGATCTGGCGCTGCTGGTTCGTTCGCCACTCGACGAGGCGTGGGCGAGGACCAGCATCGCCTATGTGCAGCAGCAGCGGGGTCACGAGGACGAAGCGCGCAAGAATTACCGGCGCGCGATCGCGCTCTTTCGCGCGGCGCAACGGCCACGGCTGGAACTGACGCCGCTGATCGGGCTGGGCCGCGTGGAGAGTGCGGCCGGCAACGAACGCGAAGCGATTCGCTGCTACCAGCGCGCGTGGGTGGTGGCGCGCGAGGTGGGCGACCGCGTCAACGAGATGTGGGCCACCAACAACCTGGGTTCCCTGGAGGAGAGCAGTGGCGACATCGGTCGCGCGGCCGAGTACCAGCGGCGCGCGTACGAGATTGCGCGCGAACTCGCGTATCCTCACGGCATCGTGATTCCCGCCATCAACCTGGCCCGGCGCGCAACCGAACTGGGCGACTTTGCGGGAGCGGATGCAATCCTGCGCGAGACGCGTGAGTTGTGCGTCTCCCAGTCCGAGCCGGAGTCCATCGACATCGTCGACTTCGCCATTGCGAATCTCCGCCTGGCGGAGGGCCGATACCAGGAAGCGGCCGCCATTCTTGATCGACTCCTGACCCCGGTGACGCGTCTGGAGCCGCAGTACCGCGACCGCGCGATGCTGGGGTACGCACGCGCTCTCAACGCAAGCGCCGGCGCGGAGCCGGCGGTGGCGTGGCTGGAACATCGTTTCGATGCGGGAGACCTGACCCACGCCGACACCCGGGCCGGCGTGGCACTCTACTGCGCGTTTCTGTACGCCGAAGCGGGCCGCACGGAGCGCGCGCTGGCCTTTGCGGCTCGGGCGCGCGCGCTGGCCGACGACAACGGGCTGGTGCGCCTTGCGGTGGCGGCGCGCCTGCGCGAGAGCATCTGTGAGCGTGCATTGGGCCGCCCGGCGTCGGCGACCGCATCGCTTCACGCCGCCATGGAACAACTGGAGGCATTCCGGGGCCGTATCAGCAGCCCGGAATGGCGCGAGGCCTACGGCCAGGAGACGTCGCGGCTGGTTCTGCAGGCCTCGCGCGTCCTGCTGGAGTACCCGGACTCGCTGAGCGCGGCTGCGCGCGAACGTACATTCTTCGACACCATGCAGCGCGTCAAGACGCGCACGCTGCTGGACCGAATCAGTGACCCCCGTGCCACGCCGGGTGCACTCGCCGTGCGCAACCCGGTAACGCTGTCCGAGACGCAGGCGGCGTTGCGCGACGGGGAACTCCTGCTGGATTTTCTGGCCGGAGACGAGATGAGCTTTCTGTTCGTGGTCTCGCCCGGCGACTGCCGGCTGCTTGAACTACCCGGCATCGGTTCGCCGCTCGAAGAGCGTGTCGACCTGTTCCGCCGCATCGTGGCAAGCCCGGACCCGGTGGGGCGCGCGCAATACCCGCCGGAACGCATCGCACCCATGCAACGCGCCCTGGGGCACGAAGTACTGGGTGCGGCGGCCGGCCTGATCGAAGCCGCACGGTGCGTGTTCGTATCGCCGGATGGCTTCTACTCCCGGATCCCGTTCGGCATCCTCATGCCCGGCGACGCGCCGCTCATGGCCGGGCGCGACGTGATCCTGATGCCGTCGGCGAGTCTGCTCGTGCTGGATCGCGCCCGCGGGCGAACGCACTGCGAGGACGCGGGCCGGCTGGTTGCGATTGGTGCGGGCGCGGATGCCCGCCTGCCGGGAGCGCGAGACGAAGTCAACGGCCTCGCGCGCCACTATCGAAACGTGGATCGCGTCCCGGTGATTCCCGGCGGGGAAGCCCTCGCGGATCTGCTCACGCCCTGCGACGTGCTGCACGTCGCGGCGCACGCGCTGGTTGTGGACCGGTCTCCGTGGGACTCGGGGATCCTGCTCGGTACACCGGTGGGCGGCGGCGACGATGCGTTGCGCGCGTCGTCCGATACGCAGCCACCGCGGCCCATTCTGTCCGCCGCGGATTCGTTGCTCGTCGCGCGCGAGTTCCCCGGCGATCCCTACCTGCGCGCGTGGCGCATCGCGGGACTTCCAATCCATGCACGGCTTGCGGTTCTGGCCGCCTGTGAAACCGCCGGCGGGCGCGTGACCACCGGCGAAGGCACGCTGGGCATCACGGCGGCGTTTCTGAGCGCGGGGGTTCCGGTGGTGGTGTCGAGCCTGTGGCCGGTCGACGACCGCTCCACCGAACGCATCATGACCTCGTTCTACCGGCGTTTGGCCCGCGGCACGCCGGTGGCCACCGCGCTGCGCGAGGCGCAGCTCGAGATGAGCCGTACCCCGGGGGGTGCGCACCCCTTCCTGTGGGCCGGGTTCACGGTGGTGGGTGACGGAACCGACCCCGTCCCGATCGAACCCCGCGGGGACGTGCGGATCCCGGTTCTGGCCACGCTGCTCCTGCTCCTGGCGGCGGTGGTGACGGTACTTCGTCGACGGCTGCCCGCCGGGATGCGATAATCCGGCGGTTCCGGCCATTCCCGGCCCGGGCAGAAACTTCCCTGTGATAAATCATGACGGATGCGTCTAAACCAGTGGGGCCCGGTCACCCGCCCGACGACGACCTGCTCCGGGTGGTTCGAAACGACCCGGATCCGGCGCGGCGGGTGGCGGCGGCGACAGAACTCGTCACGCGATATCGCGACGCCGTGTACCTGTGGTGTTTCCGGTACACGCGGGACCGCGAGCGGGCGCGGGACCTGTCGCAGGACGTGCTGGTGTCCGTGTGGGAGAAGATCGCCACCTTCGAGGGCCGTTCGAAGTTCTCTTCGTGGATATTCTCGGTGACGCGGCACCGGTGCATCGACGCCAGCCGGCGCGTGGATCTTCTCGCGGACGATGTCCAGCCGGACGACGTCCCCGATCCGGCGCCGTCGCCCGATGTCTCATTCGAGAACGAGACCGGCGAGGCGTGGCTGATGGAGATGATGCGCACGGAACTCGATCCCGCCGAGCAGAGCGCAATCTGGATGCGCTGCATCGAGCGCATGCCGGTGGATGAGATTACGCGGCACCTGGGTGTGGAGGGTGCCGCCGGGGCGCGGGCGGTGCTGCAGCGCGCCCGCCGAAAATTGAGAGCCGCCATCGAGCGGCGCGAACGCGGAGGGAGGAGCGCATGATGGAGATGAAGTGTGTGGACGTCGAGCATATCGGCAACGTCCTCGAGTATCCCGAAGACCATCCGGTTCGGCGGCACGTTGCCGACTGTCCTCGCTGCCGGACGCTGGCTGAGAACTTCCGCGCCTTCATGCGTGCCGAGACCACCGCGGACGCCGGGCTGGACCGGGCGCGCGTGGAACTCGACGGTGCCATCGCGCGGCTCGCAGGGCGCGCGCTTCCCGCCGCATCGCCCGCCGAGCGGGGCGTGAAGCGCATGAGCTGGGTTCGCGGACTGCTGCGCCCCATGCCCGCCCTGGCGGCGGTGGCGGTGGTGGTGGCGGTCGCGGCGGTGGTGCTCACGCGCGATCGCGGATTCGAAACCCCGGTGCTGCGCACCCAGGACGGTGCCGGGACCGCGTGGCTGCTCCACGAACCGGCGCTGCGACGCGACGGCGCCATCGTGCTCTCCTGGGAAGCGGTCGCGGGCGCGGACGCGTACCAGGTGGGCGTTTTTGGCGTCGTGCTCGAGTCCCTTGCGACACTCGGACCCGTTCTCGAGACGTCGGTCGTGCTGGACCGATCCGCGCTTCCCGCGGACCTGCCCGACAACGCGGACCTCACCTGGCGCGTGATTGCGCTGCGCGCGGGCGCGCAGGTGGCCGTCTCCGAGCCGCGCTCGGTGCGGATGCCGTAGAACGCGGCCCTTTCCCCCCTGGCACCGGCTTTTTTCTCATGCCGGCGAGTGATTTTCGTCCCGCCTGGCCGTCCTATCCCATTGGATCACAACTTCGCGGTCCGACATCCCAGGGAGAATTGCCATGCACAGAACGCTTTCCGTTGGACTCCTGCCGGCCGCACTTGCGGCTTTCTCAATTGCGTCGGCACCGGATCCCGCCAACGCGGGCTGGTATCCCGGGGTTGCCTACGTCGCCGGCAACGGGATCGACAACATACAGAACTTCAAGGTCCTGCCCGATGGCGCGGGTGGCATGTTCGTGGTCTGGCAGGACTCCAGCGCGACCACCGGCTACGACATCTGGGCCGCCCGGCTGAACAGGTACGGCGACTACCTCGTCTACCAGCCGGTCTGCAACGACGGCGGGAACCAGACCTTCCCGGATGCGTGCATCGATCCCGCCACCGGCGGCCTCTATATCGCCTGGGAGGACGACCGCTACGGCGGCACCGACATCTGGGCGCTGCACATGCTCTCGGATGGTCAGGTGGTGGGCTGGAATCCGGGCGGACAGCCGGTGTGCAGCGAGGCGGGCAATCAGGGCCAGGCGAAGATCGCTCCCGACGGGACCGGCGGCGCGATCCTCGCGTGGGAGGATCTGCGCTCGGGTCTCAGCGTCGACATCTATGCGCTCCGTGTCGATTCGGCGGGCGACCCCATCTGGACGCCCAACGGCATCCCGGTGTGCACGAGTGTCAAGAGCCAGACGAATATCGAAATGGTGGCGGACGGCCAGGGGGGTGCGGTGCTGGTGTGGCAGGACTACCGTTTCACGACTACGGGTCCCGACATCTACGGCCAGTTGCTGGACCCCAATGGGTACGGGCTCTGGACCCCGGGTGGAACGGTGATCAGCGCGGAGGCCAACGCACAGCTCAATCCACGGCTGGTGGCCGACGGCGCCGGCGGCGCCATCTTCACGTGGGAGGATTATCGCTACGGTAATTCGTACGTTTTTGTGCAGCGTGTCGATTTCAAAGGTGACGCGGCGTGGACGCCGGGGGGCGTCCTGGTTACCACGTATGGCTACGAAGGTGGATCGCCTTCCATCGCGACGGACGGCCAGGGAGGCGCGGTGATCGCCTACCGCGAGGAGAGCTTCTACTCTAGTTATGGTACCGACATAGTGGCCGCGCACATCCTGGCATCTGGCACCGCGGACTATCTGTTCGACATCTGGATTTGCTCGGCCACCGGCGACCAGGCGTTTCCATCCATTGCGTACGCGGGGGCAGATGGATGGGTGGTGGCGTGGCAGGACATGCGCAGCGGAAACTGGGACGTCTACGCGCAGCGCATCGGCGCCGATGGCCGCCAGGTATGGGCGCCGGACGGTGTGCCCATGCTGGCAACCACCTATCCCGAGCAGAGCGTCGCGGTCGTCGCCGGGAACGCCGGCGCCGCGCTCGGCGCCTGGTTGTTCGAGAACTCGCCCAACGACAACGACCTCTATGCGACCCGTCTCAACGGGGACGACGGCGCGTGGGGGCATCCGGAACCCACCCTCCTTTCCGCGGCGGACACCCCCAGCGACCAGGGCGGCCACGTGATGCTCACCTGGAAGGCGAGCGAGCGCGACACCCGCACCATGCAGGAGATCACGCACTACACCATCTGGCGCGAGGCGGGCGTGGTGGCGGCAGATTCGCCCGAACTCGCGGCCCCGGGGGCGTTCATCGACCCGGCCACGATGGTGTCTGACTTCACCGGAACCGCCCGGCGCATCGTCGTGAGCGCGGCTGGCGCCACCACGTGGGAGTACGTGGCCACCGTGCCCATCCGCTACGCCACGCAGTACAACTTCAACACGCCCACCCTGAGCGACTCGGTGGGCGGCGACCCGGCCGACGAGACCTACCAGGTCCTCTCGCACGCGGGCACGTTTCTCTTCTGGCAGTCGGAGGTCATGAACGCCCATTCGGTGGACAACCTGGCGCCCGCGGCGCCGCTCATGCTCAGCGCTCAACGCGTGGGCAACGACGTGCAGCTCAGCTGGAGTCCGTCCGGGGCAAACGAGAACGATCTGCGCGACTACGCCATCTATCGCGCCGGCGCGCCGGGTGTGACGCCCGAGCCGTCGCTGTTGGCGGGAAGCGCCGGGCAGGCCGGGTTTCTCGACGTGGCACCCGGCGCGGGACCGCTCTATTACATTGTGACCGCGGTCGACGTGCACGAGAACCAGAGCACGCCGTCCAACGAGGCGCAAATTCTGGCACCCACCGGAATCGGCAATACGCCATCCATCCCGGCCGCGCTCACACTCATGCCCAACGCCCCCAATCCGTTCGGCGCAAGCACGAGATTCCGGGTGGGCTCGCCCGAGGCCGGCATGGCACGGGCGGAACTCTACGACGTGGCCGGGCGGCGCGTGTGGAGCGGCGAGATTCCGCTGCAGGCGGGCTGGCGGGATGTGGTGTTCGACGCGCGTGACGCGCACGGACAGCCGCTGGCGAGCGGCGTGTATTTCTACCGCATCCACCTCCGCGGCGAGACGCGGACGCACAAGATGGTGATTGCGCGGTAGCATGGTCGGTGTTTCACACCGGCGCGGCGATCGGTTAGGATGTTGCAGTGTATTTCGCTCCCGGCATCCTCCTGGTCGCCGCGCTTTTCGTTTCTTCGCCGGTCATGGCCGCGGCATCCCGCGATCGTGCGCCGGTGATCCGGGTGTCGGACGGCGACGAACTCGCGCGCGTGCTCGCCACGCCGCTGTCCAACGTGCGCATCGAGCTCACCCGCGCCATTGATCTCACCCCGGTTTCGGCCATCGATCCCACCTGCGGCAACTGCGAGGATCCCGCCACGCCGGTTGCGATCACGGTTGGCGTGACCGTTTCCGGAGAGGGCGTGTGGATAGATGGCGCCGGCCATGAGATTCGCACCCATGCCGGCTACGGTGTCTATTTCGATGACTGTGACGGCTGTGGTATCGAAAACGCGGTGATCACCGGCGGCGAGCGCGACACCGCCCAGGCGGCCACCGACGCCGCTGTCGTGGTGCGTGACGGTGCGGTGACGATCCGCAACTGCGGAATCGTGGACAACATCGGTGATCCAGACACGGTGCGCAGGACGATCGTCGGCATCATGGGCGTGTGCGGCCGTGAGGGGGCGGACATCACCGTTGAGAATTGCGAGATCGTGCGCAATTCGTGGGATGGTATCGCGTTGTATCGCGGCGCGCGCGCCGTGATTCGCAACAACTATATCGACGGGGTCGATCGGGCGCGCGGCGAGGATATCGGTGGTGGTCGCGGCGTGGCCGTGGGCGTCACCTGGACGGGGAGCGCGCTCGTCGAGCGCAACTGGATCCGGCGCTACTGGAAGGGGCTCGGCGTGTTCGTGGATGCGGACGTGGTGGCGCGTGGCAATATCGTCGAGGAGATGCTCACCTGGGGGATATCCATCTGGGACGCGGATCGCGGACGGCCGCGGGCCGTCGTGGAACGCAATGTGGTGTACGATTGCGGGGCGTGTGGCATCTCCGTCGCGCGCCGTGCGCCCTATGACCCGGACGAGAAGCCGGGCCGGCTGACCCGCAACCTGGTGGTGCATACCGGACAAAACCCAAAGTATGACGCGTCCGACTACTACTGCCACCAGTGTGCGCTGGCGTTGCACGCGGTGCCGGATGGGTTTTCCATCCGCGGCAACACGTTCTACGACAATCGCGTGGCCGCAGACAGCCTCTTCAGCGCGGATGCAACGCGCGAGATGTTCTGGCGCGGACGCCGCGGCTGGGTACGCACGTTCCGGAACAACGCGGTCGGCATCGATGGGCGCCTGCGATTCCACGAGAGCGCGTTTCTCACCCGTTATCCGAGGTGGTAGAATTGATCGACCGCACCCGCCAGGGAGTCCGCTTCTTCACCTTCGAGTCGCTCGATGCCCACGGTGGCGTGAGCGCGGTGGTCACCACGCGCATCGGGGGTGTGAGCACCGGTCCCTTCGCAACCATGAATCTCGGGCGCCGCGGTGGTGATGACGCGGACGCCGTCACCGCCAACCGCGAACGCGCCGCGCCGCTGGTGGCATCGAGCGCGCCACAGCTCACCTTCGGCAAGCAGGTGCACGGCGCCAGCGTGGCCGTCGTGACCCGCGATGGCCGCGGACGTGCCTTCGACGACACCGACGCGCTCGTCACCGATGTTCCCGACACACCCCTGGTCATCTTGACCGCCGATTGCGCCGCGGTGCTGCTGTTCGACCCGGTGCACAACGCCATCGGGATCGCCCACGCGGGTTGGCGCGGGACGGTGGTGCGGGTGGTGGCCGCCACCGTGGAACGCATGCGCGAGGCGTTCGGTTCGAATCCACCGGAGCTGCTCGCCGCCATCGGTCCGTGCATTGGCCCGTGCTGCTACGAGGTGGGTGGTGAGGTGATCGACGCCGTCTCCGCGGCCTTCCCCGTCGAGACCGACGAACTCATCCGGGAGCCCGACATGGCCTCGGCGGGGAGCTTTCGTGCCTCGGTGAACGAGGATCGCAAGCACTTCGATTTGTGGCGTGCCAACGAGCGAATCCTGCTGGAGGCCGGCGTACCGGAAGCCGGCATCGAGGTGGCGGGGCTGTGCACGTCCTGCCGCACCGACCTCTTCTACTCCCACCGGGCCGAGCACGGCAACACCGGACGTTTCGGGGCACTGATCGCCATCCACGGCGCCACCTCGCGGGCGTACTGAGCACTCGCCCCGCCCGCCGTGCTTGCCAGCCTGCGGTTGGCTGGGTATCATTGGGACGCACCGTCGACAGGAGCCGCATGAACTACCGCTTTGGTTTCTCCCGTATTGCAGTGATGACCGCTCTCGCCCTCATGGTTGCCAGTGTTTCGCCCGCCCAGCAGGACGAAGACGTACGCATCACGTCCACGCGCGTCTCGGGCAACGTGTACATGCTCGAGGGGCAGGGCGGAAACATCGGCGCCTGTGTTGGCGACGACGGCATCCTCATCATCGACGACCAGTTTGCGCGGTTGGCGGAGAAGATCCGCGCCGCCTTGCGCGAACTGAACCCCGGCCCGGTGGAGTTCATTCTCAATACCCACTACCACGGCGACCACGTGGGCGGGAACCCGGTGTTCGGCAAGGAAGGAACCATCATTGCGCACGAGAACGTGCGCAAACGCGTGTCGACGCAACAGGTGAGCGGCGATCGCGTACGCGACGCCATCGATCCCGCGGGGTGGCCGGTGGTGACGTTTGCCGACGCGGTAACGATTCACTTCAACGGCGAAGACATCCGTTTCCTCCACCTGCCCGCCGGGCACACCGACGGCGACGGGGTGGTCTACTTTCCGAAGGCCAACGTGATCCATACCGGCGACCTGATGTTCACGGGCAAGTTCCCGCGGGTCGATTTCGAGGGGGGTGGTTCCGTGGAGGGCTACGCCGCCGCCCTCACGTGGGTTCTGGAAAACATTCCGCCGGATGCGAAAGTCATTCCCGGTCACGGGGCGCTTTCTTCCATGGAGGACGTGCGGCGCCAGCGCGACATGATCGTGGAGACGCAGGCCTTCGTCCGCGCCCAGGTGAAGGCCGGCAAGTCGCTGGCCGAGATACAGCAGGCGGGACTGCCGGACGAGTACGAGTCGTTCGACTGGAAGTTCATTACCACCAGCAACTGGGTCGACGACCTGTACCGGTCCGTCACGGCCAGCAATTGAGAGGAGACCGCATGCCGGATCCGCAGATCGATGTCGCCCCGTACTACAACAATGGTATGTCGTGGGCGCAGTTTCTGGATACCGCCACCCAGAACAAGGCGCGTCTGCAGGCGTTCTACGACGCGTTCGATTTTGACGAAGACACGCTGACCTTCTTCAACGGCCGCACGCCGCTGCAGGTGCTCGCCATTGCGGAGGATTGGTGCCCCGATGTGGCCCAGAGCCTGGCCGTCATCGCGCGCATCGCCGACGAAGTCCCGGGTATGGAGTTGAGCATCGTTCGCCGCGAGGGGAACGCGGAACTGATGAGCGAGTATGCCACCGGCGGCAAGGAGCGCATTCCCGTGGTGGCGTTCTACGACATGACCTTTCGCGAGCTGGCGCGCTGGGCCGGGCGCTGCCGCGCGGCGGACGCGTGGATCTTCGACGAAGTCCTCAAGGGCACGCGCGACGTGACCTCGCTGTCGAGCGGCGCGGCGGAGACGTTCAACCAGGAGTACGACCGGCGCTTCCGCGAGAGCTACGTCTGGGATACCATCAGCGAGTGGCAGCACCTGCTGGAGGACGAGGACTACTGACGGAGCAACAACTGTGAACCCGCGCAAACCAACTTCGCAGACGGAATGGGTGACCGTTGCCTCGTTCAACCAGCCCATCGAGGCGCACCTGGCCCGTACACGGCTGGAGGCCGAGGGGATCCCGTGCGTGGTTGGCGACGAGAACCTGGTTCGTGTGTACGCGTTTCTCTCCAACGCGGTGGGGGGCGTGAAGCTCAAGGTGCCGGCGTACGCCGCCGAACAGGCGCGCGCGGCGCTCCGTCCCCGTCCGCGGTTGGTGGAGGCCGCCGGTGAGGACGACGCGGCGGACGGAGAGATGATCTGCCCGCGCTGCCGCTCCTACGATGTGTACTACCAGCGCTACAGCCGGCGTGTCGCCGGTTTCTTCATTCTGCTTTTCGGTTTCCTGATTCCGTGGCGGGATCGGCGCTGGACCTGCAAACAGTGCGGTTATGAATGGAAGGAGCGTTAGAGACGTCATGACCCAGCCCACGCCCATGTCCGGCGCCGCCCTGGATGTTCCGGTTCACAAGATCGAGGTCGCGCACCGCCAGGCACAAGTCGTCACCGGCGCCATCGCCGGTTCACTGGTGGTCTATGCCGCGATGATCGAGGTGCTGCGGCGCACGCTGCCCGCGCCAGAGGATTTTGCCAGTTTCGAGATGTTGCGCATTGCGTTGTTTGCGTTTGCCGGGGTTCTCGTATTCACCTCCACCGTGCTCAAGGGAACCATCCTGCGCAATCCGCCGGCCAGTGGCGACATGCGCATTGCGCGCCTGCGCACCGCGAGTATCATCACCGCGGCCTTCGCGGAAGTGCCCGTTATCTTCGGGCTGGTGCTGTTCATCGTGGGGCGGCAGACGAGCGACTTCTACATCCTGCTGCTGGTGTCGATCTACATGCTGGTGCGGCACTTCCCGCGCAGGGAGCAGTGGGAGAGCTATGTGCGCCGCGGTGGCGCGGCCCGCTGACGACCGTCATGCTCGACCTGCGCAACTTCGACGTCATCTCCTTCGACTGCTACGGCACCCTCATCGACTGGGAGTCCGGCATCCTCGACGCCCTTGCGCCGTTTCGTGAGGCCGGGAAGCTCGATGTCAGCGACGAGTCGCTGCTGGCGAGCTTCGCCATGCTCGAGGCAACCCTGGAGGACGGGGAGTACCGCCGCTATCGCGAGGTGCTGCGGGGTGTTATGCGCGGGCTGGCCACGCGCTATTCCGTTCCGGAAGCGAAGGTCGACCTGGATGCACTGGCCAGCTCGTTGCCCTCGTGGCAACCGTTCCCCGACACGGTGGAGGCCCTGCAGAGGCTTCGCGCACACTACAAGCTCGCCATCATCAGCAACATCGATGTCGACCTCTTTGCCGGCACCGCGAAGCACCTCAACGTGGAGATCAGCCATCTCATCACCGCCGAACAGGTGGGTGCCTACAAGCCGTCGCAGGAGAACTTCACCCTCGCGCTGCAGAGCATGGGCATTCCCCGCGAGCGGTTGCTGCACGCGGCGCAGAGCCGCTTTCACGATATCGCCCCGGCGCGCGCCCTGGGGATCTCCTGCGTGTGGGTGAACCGGCGGGGCGCGAAGTCCGGTGGTGGTGCCACCGCGCGCTCCGCCGCGGTTCCCGACCTGGAGGTGCCGGACCTCAAGACCCTCGCCGACCGAGTGGATGCGGCCTTCGCCTGAGCGCCGGGTTCCGTGGTTGAATCAACCGCGGCGTGGAAATGATGGCCTGCGGACGCCATTTTTCTTGCTTAACCGATAAGAGGCCGGTTTACACGGCCGCCGCGAAGCGGTATACTATTCAGCAGGTTTTCCCCGTCCGGACGCGTATTTCTGGACGGCGCGCAGTCGGGCAACCGACCCACCTCCTAGAAGACTGACCTCCTCTGGTGGGGCGCCGGCCGAAATACCGCGGGCGGGGGTGAGGCGCGCCGCCGGGGCAGAGAACAGCAAGGCCCGCCCGAATCAGGACTCCGGTCCCGTTTCGGGCGGGCTTTTCGTTGCGGTCACCTGCCAGGACGCGCGGCGGGTTCGGTCCCGATCAGGGCTTGTAGCCCTTGGCAAGACCGATCCGGTTGGGCGTTGCGCTCCCCTCGGAGTCGCCGGTGTACCAGAGCAGGAAGTGACCTTCCGTGCCCGCCGGTATCGATGCGTCGATGGAGGCTGCGGGGTGCTCCAGATCGCCCGAATCGAAGGGCAGCGGCACCAGCAGGTCCGAACTCGGCGCAAGGACCGGCAGCGACGCGCGGCTCCACGTGAGCCCATTGCTGCTGGTGGCATAGCCGATCGTGTTGAGCACGTCGCCCGCCTGATCGCCGGCCTCGTACCACATGTGGAACGCGGGCGAGGCGGCCGGGTCATGGACCACCGACGGTGCGTTCACCGAGTACGCGTCGAAGGCCGCGGAACCCGGGGAGAAGACCGGTCCCGCGGAGGGCCCGGTATTGCCGGCGGCGTCCTCTATCACCCATGCGATCCCATCGGCGGATTCCGCATAGCCGATGCGGCCGGGTCCGTCGTCGGCCCCGTTCGTCGTGTTGATGGCTTCGAACCACATCTTGTAGGTGTCGCCCTGGAGAATCACGCAGGGGTCCGCCACCCGCACCGACGCGAATGCGGCGGTGAGCCCGGTGCACGGCGTGAACGACGACCATGTCACGCCATCAGCCGACGTGCCGTACAGAATCGTGCTGGTCTGGCCCGTCGTGCCGCTGCGCCCCTCGAACCACATCTTGTAGCGCTCTGCCGCCTCGGCCGGCCGTTTGTCGACCAGGACGGTGGGATCGGTGGCCGCGAACGAGTAGCCACTGGCTGGTGCGCCCGTTCCAACGACCAGCGTCCGTCCGATCGTCAGGGGCAGGAGGTCTTCTTCGGCGGAACTTACCAGGCCGATCACGGTTCCCTGGGTGCCGACCGCTTCATAGTAGAGGAGGAACTTGTCACCGCCGGGGCGGCCGGAATCCACGGCGATCGCAGGGCTGTCCACCTCGTTCCGGTCGAATCCGGAGCCGCTCTCGGCCAGCACCGGGATGATCTCGCCGGATACGTTGCGCGCCCGCGAATACACGATCTGGCCGGATACCTGGCCGGGGCCGCCGGGGCCGCCGGGGCCCGTGGGCGCGGAGTCGCCCCCGCACCCCGCCGCGGGGATGGTGAAGATTGCTGCGAACGCCAAGGCGATCGGGGTGCGGAGGCTTCCTTTGCGGTGCTGTCGCATGCCTGTTTCCTTGTTCTCGGGTGAATGTGGACGGACTGACTGACGTTGCGAACTGCAATGGCCATGCCGGGAGAAGGAGAGCCGTAAGCTGATGCGCAAACGTAGCTTGGCGCGACGGGTGGGCAGCGGTTTCTGTAGCGCGCGTCACAACCCGTGTCTCACGCGTGTCTCAAGTGTCCGCCTCGAAACCGCTTGAAAGGGCTGTCGCGGAGGGGTAGTTTCGCCCTGACAGCCGCAGTCGCCATCGAACCCAACCGTCAGGGAGACTCACACCATGAACGCCATCGACCGGACGTGTATCGACACGATCCGATTCCTCGCGGTGGATGCTGTCGAAAAAGCCCGCTCCGGCCACCCCGGAATGCCCATGGGCGCCGCCCCCATGGCCTACGTGCTGTGGGACCGTATCCTTCGCCACAACCCCGGCGACCCGCTGTGGTTCGACCGCGACCGCTTCGTTCTCTCCGCCGGCCACGGCTCCATGCTCCTGTACGCGCTGCTCCACCTGTACGGCTACGGCCTCTCACTGGAAGACATCGTCAACTTCCGCCAGTGGGGCAGCCGCACGCCCGGGCACCCGGAGTTCGGCCACACCCCGGGGGTCGAGGCCACCACCGGCCCGCTGGGGCAGGGCTTCGCCATGGGTGTGGGCATGGCCATGGCGGAGGCGCACCTGGCGGCGCGTTTCAACGTTCCCGACGAAGCCCCGGTGGTGGACCACTACGTATTCGGAATCGTGTCCGACGGCGACCTCATGGAGGGCATCAGCAACGAGGCCGCCTCGCTGGCGGGAACGCTGAGGCTTGGAAAGATCGTCTATTTGTACGACGACAACCGCATCACCATCGACGGCGCCACGTCGCTGGCGTTCAGCGAGGATGTCGGCAAGCGCTTCGAGGCGCTGGGATGGCACGTGGAGTCGGTGGAGGACGGCAATGACATCGACACCATTGAAGAGGAGATCCGCGCCGCGCAGGACGACCCGCGTCCGTCGCTGATCAAGGTGCGCACCCACATCGGCTATGGCAGTCCGCGCGAGGACTCCGAGAAGTCCCACGGCGAACCGCTGGGTGCCGAAAACGTGCGCGCCGCCAAGACGAAGCTCGGCTGGCCGCTGCAGCCGCCGTTCCACATCCCCGATGAGGCGCAACGGCATTGCCGCGTGCGTGCCGAACACGGTGCCAAGCTGCAGCGCGACTGGAGCGCGCGCGTCTACGAGTATGGCCGCGATCATCGCCGCAAGGCCGAGGAGTTCAAGGTCGTGCGCGACGGCACCTTCAAGCGCGGGTGGGACAAGGATCTGGTGACCTTCGACAAGGCCATCGCCACGCGCGCCGCGTCGGGCAAGACCATCAACGCGCTCGCCGAGCGCATTCCCACGCTGCTGGGCGGGTCCGCGGATCTGACCGGGTCCAACAACACGCGCATCGAGTCGTCGGGCTTCTTTGCGTCGCACGCCTACCACGAGCGCAACATCCACTTCGGCGTGCGCGAGCACGCCATGGGCGCCATCGTGAACGGCATGGCACTGCACGGCGGCGTGGTGCCCTACGGGGGCACCTTCCTGATCTTCTCGGATTACATGCGGCCCGCCATTCGCCTCTCCGCGCTGATGGGGGTGCCGAGCACGTTCGTGTTCACGCACGACTCCATCGGCCTGGGGGAGGACGGTCCCACCCACCAGCCGGTCGAGCAACTGGCCAGCCTGAGGGCGATTCCCGGGCTCACCGTGTTTCGGCCCGCGGACGCCAACGAGACCGCGGCCGCGTGGACCGTTTCGCTGGGGCTCACCGGCCCGCGTGTGTTTGCGCTCTCGCGCCAGGCGCTGCCCATCCTGGAGGTGGGCGCGGATGTGATGCGCAAGGGCGTGGCACGGGGCGCATACGTGGTTGCAGAAGCGGAAGGGAAGAAGAAGCCGGACGTGGTGCTCATCGCCACCGGCTCGGAAGTCCACCTGGCGCTGGAGGCACGCGGCGCGCTGGCGTACCGCGGCATCGCTGCGCGGGTGGTATCGATGCCGTCGTGGGAACTGTTCCGCCAGCAGACGGTGCGCTATCGCAACTCGATCATGCCGAAGTCCGCGCGCAAGGTGGCCATCGAGGCGGCCGCCAGCATGGGTTGGCGGGAATGGGTGGGCGACAAGGGTGCGGTGATCGGGCTGGACCGCTTCGGCGCGTCGGCGCCGGCCGGTGTGGCCATGGAGAAGCTCGGCTTCAGCGTGGAGAACGTGGTGAAGACGGTACTCGAGGTGGTCGGCAACACGGCGAAGCCCACCGCGAATCCGGCAACGCAGCCCCAGGAGGGTTGAGACGCTTCTCTCATTTGAGAGTCCCAAGCCATCAGCACCGCATGCACCCGGGTGGGGCTCGTGGATTCCGCTGGCGCTCGCGCTGGTTTCCGTGGCGCTTCACCTCACCGCCGGGCTCAACTACGGCATCTTCCGCGACGAACTCTACTACTGGGACTGCGCCAATCACCTCGCCTGGGGCTACGTCGACCACCCGCCGTTGTCCATTGCCGTGCTCGCCGGCTGGAAGGTGGTCTTTGGCGATTCTCTCTTCTCCCTGCGCGTGATCCCGGCGCTGGCCGGCGGCGCGCTGGTTTTCGTGGTGGCGGCACTCGCGCGGCGCATGGGCGCCTCGCGATTCGGCGTGAACCTCGCCGCCCTCATCACCCTCGCGGTACCATGCTACCTGGGCATCACCGGCATCTACTCCATGAATGCCTTCGATCTGCTCTTCTGGGCGGCGGGATATCTGTTGGTACTGCGCCTCATCGAAGCGCCACGTACGGGAACGTGGGTCGCGCTCGGCGTGTGCGTGGGGATCGGGATGCTGAACAAGATCAGCGTCAGTGTGTTCGTGGTGGCGCTGTTGGCGGGGGCTCTGGTTACGCCGCAGCGGCGCTGGCTGCGCACGCGCGGCCCCTATCTGGCGGGAGCAATCGCGGCGCTCATCTTTTTGCCCCATGTGCTGTGGCAGATTTCCAACGGCTGGCCCACGCGCGAGTTCATCGAGAACGCGCAGCGCTACAAGATCACTGCCTTGAGTCCACCGGGTTTCCTGGCTGGCGTGATGATGGAAATGAGCCCGCCGCTCGCACCGCTGCACCTGGTTGGGATTGCGGCGCTGTTCTTTCTGCCCTCGCTGCGGCGCTTCCGGATGCTGGGCTGGATGGTGGTGGCGGCCATTGCATTCTTCATGCTGCAACGCAGCAAGCCCTACTACGTGGACGCCGTGTTTCCGGCCGTCATCGCGGCGACCGGCGTCGCCGTTGGTGTGGCGGCGGGGCGCCTGCGCTGGCTCAGGCCGGTGGTGGTGGTGTTCGTTGCCGCGTGCATGCTGGTCACCACACCCTTCGCCGTGCCCGTGCTTCCGGTAGAAACGTTCATTGCGTACATGCACAAGACCGGTGGTGGCGGCAGTTCGGGGGAGAACCGCGAGACCGCGGAACTGCCACAGTTCTATGCGGATCGTTTCGGGTGGCAGGAACTCGCCGAACAGGTTGCGGAGACATTTCGCGGACTACCGGATGAGGACCGCGCTGACTGCCTCATCTGGGGCAGGAACTACGGCAACGCCGGGGCGCTCAACTACTACGGGCGTGCGCTGGGGTTGCCGACCGCCGTGTCGACCCACAACAATTACCACCTGTGGGGACCGGGCCGGAACAGCGCGCGTGTGGTGATCACGGTGGGAATCGGGCCGGAGGATCTCGGGGATGCGTTCGAGGAGTATGTCGAAGCCGGAAGCACGCACGCCCGCTACGCCATGCCGGACGAGACGGGCGTTGGCATCTGGGTGTGCCGCGGGATCCGGCTGCCGCTCGAGGAAGTCTGGCGCCTCGGGAAGGCCTACAGGTAATGCAAAGAAACCCGTGTCAACCTGGAGATCATCCTCTAGAATCCCCCGCGAATAGGCGCCGGCCTTGCGTGTAACAGGAGCCAGCGGAAGGACACCATGAACTGCCCCAGATGCGAGAAGCCCATCGTCGCCCTCGAACTGAACCAGATCGAGGTGGACCACTGTCTCAAGTGCGGTGGCGTGTGGCTTGACCCCGACGAAATGGACCTCCTGCTGGCGGGTTCCGCCGGGCGGGAGGAGATCCGCGCCAACATGCGCCCCGACGACGGGGGCGGGGAGCGCACCATCCGCTGCCCGATGTGCGAGAAGAAGATGGCGAAGGTACGGGTGGCGCGTGACAACGGTGTGGGCCTTCGCATCGACCGGTGCGAAAACGGTCATGGCACCTGGCTGGATGGCGGGGAACTGCACGCGCTGGTGGCGCTGTCGGATTTTCCCGCCGCAGACCGGATTCACGACTTTCTGAGTGCCATATTTCGCGGGCCGCAGGCGGGCTCGCGCTCATAGTCCGAACCCTTAGGAGGGCGTCATGACAATAGCTGGCCTGGTTTTCCTGGGAATCGTCGCACTGGCGATCTTCTTCTTCGTCGGCATCTACAACTCGCTGGTGCAGCTGCGCAACCGCGTGAAGAACGCGTGGTCGCAGATCGATGTGCAGCTCAAGCGACGCTACGACCTGATCCCCAACCTGGTCGAGACCGCCAAGGGTTACATGCAGCACGAGCGCGAAACGCTCACCGCCATCACCGATGCGCGCAGCCGCGCCATGGGTGCGGGCACGGTGGCCGACAAGGGCGCGGCGGAGACACAGCTCACCGGCGCCCTCTCCAAGTTCATGCTGGTGGTGGAGAACTATCCTGATCTCAAGGCCAACCAGAACTTCCTGTCCTTGCAGGAAGAACTGACCGGTACCGAGAACAAGATCGCCTTCTCGCGCCAGGCCTACAACGACGCGGTACTCTTCTTCAACAACAAGATCGAGATGTTCCCGTCGAACGTCGTCGCGGGCATGTTCAACTTCCGCCCCGAGGAGATGTTCGAAATCGAGGAAGCCACGCAGCGCGAAGCGCCCAAGGTTCAGTTCACGCGCTAAACGCCTATGATGTGGGAACTCATAGCCGCCAACAGGCGCAAGTCCATGCTGCTCTTTGCGGGCATGGCCACGCTGCTGGTGCTGCTGGGCTATGCCATCGGCGAGACCGTCATGGGCAGCGGCGGTGGGCAGATTGGCATCATCGTCGCCGTCGCCATCTGGGTGATCATGTCGGCCGCCAGCGTGTTCGGGGGGCCGGACCTGGTGCTGCGCATGAGCCGCGCCAGGGAAGTCACCCCGGACGTCCATCCCCAGCTCTTCAACGTGGTGGAGGAGATGAAGATCGCCGGGCAACTGCCCGCGATGCCGAAGATCTACATCATCGACGAGAAGGCGCCCAACGCCTTCGCCACCGGCCTCCGGCCCGAGGACTCGGCCATCGCGGTGACCGCCGGGTTGCTCACGCGCTTGAACCGCGACGAGCTGCAGGGCGTGATCGCGCACGAGACGTCGCACATCATGAACCGCGACGTGCAGTTTCTCACCCTGGCGTCCATCATGCTGGGCAGCATCGTGCTCGTGTCCGAGGTGTTCCTGCGCGGCATGTGGATGAGCGGGGGATCGTCGGGGCGGCGCTACCGCTCGTCCAAGAAAAGCGGCGGTGGTGGCGGCGGCGGGCCGCTGCTGGTGGCGGCCATCGTTCTCGCCATCCTGGGCCCCGTCTTTGCGCGCATCCTGTACTTCTCCATTTCGCGCAAGCGCGAGTACCTCGCCGACGCGTGCGCGGTGCGGCTCACGCGTTACCCCGGGGGACTGGCCAACGCCCTGGAGAAGATATCCGCCAGCAACCTGCCGCTGGAGGCGGCCAACAAGGTGAACGCCCCCATGTTCATCGTGGCCCCGTTGCAGGACGGCAAGAAGGTGGCGGCGTCCGGCTGGGGTGCCACCCACCCGCCCATCGAGCAGCGCGTCGCGATTCTGCGCGGGATGAGCGAGGGCGCCGGGTACCTGAGCTACCAGCACGCGTTCGCAAAGGTGATGGGCAAGCCTGCCATGCTGCTGCCGGCCTCGGCCATCAAGCAGGACGAGCGGGTGGCGGTGCGCGATGCGCATCCGGACGTGGTGCGCGAGGAGAGCGAGAAGCAGAAGGCGCGCAACGTCATGGACCTCATGCGCGCCGTCAACGGGTTCGCGTTTCTCCTGTGTGCGTGCGGCCTGAAGATCAAGGTGCCGCCCGACTACGCCGACCCGGTGATCCACTGCCCGCGCTGCGCGCGCGAGAACGAAATTCCCAAGGCGACGGTGAGCGAGTTTGCGGAAGTGGCGGCGGCGGTGGGCGCCATCGTGGGGGCGGGTGCCGTGGCGGGTGGCGCCGCGGGCGAGGTTCCGTTCGCGAAGCCGGTGGAGGGGGTATCCGGTGAGGACGCGCCGCTCGAATACGCGCGCCGCACGAAGGAGTGGGAGAGCTTCTCCTGCAACTGCGGCCACCTCCTGCAACTCTCGCCCATCTTCTCGGCCAGCCAGATGAAGTGCCCCAACTGCGGACGAATCACGCGGGTGGTGTGATGCGGGGCGCGAATACCATGAGCACCTCTCCAGCAGAGCGTGTCGAGATCGCCTGCAGTATGTCCGAAAACCTTCGGGACATCGTTCGCGCTGGGATTGTCGTGCGTTATGGCGCCGAAGGAGTGGAGCATATGCGCAAGTATCTCTTCCTCGCCTTGTACGGCCAGGACTTCGACGAAGAGAAGAAGCGTCGCATCCTTGCCTCGTGGGGCGAAGCGTGACGTGATCGTCCGGCGCATTGTCTCGGGGGCGCAGACCGGTGCCGACCGTGCGGCGCTCGACGCCGCTCTTGAACTCGGCGTCGAAACCGGGGGCTGGGTGCCGAGGGGGCGCAAGGCCGAAGACGGCGTCATCCCCGATCGCTATCCCAACCTGCGCGAGACCCCCGGCGAGGACTACGAGACCCGCACCCGCTGGAACGTCCGCGACTCCGACGCCACATTGATTCTCTCCCATGGCCCGCTCTCCGGCGGCTCGAAGTTCACCGAGTCCGTCGCGCAATCGCTTGGCAAACCGGTCCTGCACGTGGATCTCGCGGTGACTCCCGCAGCGAAGGCGGCTGCCGTCATCCGCGAATGGCTGTCGGGTCTGGCGGGTGACACCCTCAACGTGGCCGGTCCGCGCGCGAGCAACGACCCGGCAATCTACCCGGAAGCGCGGAACATCGTGCATCGAATACTCACGCCGGGCCAATAAGGTGTGGCCCGATCGCCCGCCGCAATACATATTCGATCCAGCAGCGAGACCCCGCCCGGAGGTTGCCATGCGTCGAACCATGATCCTGGCCGGTGTCCTGTTGTGCCTCGTTTCTTCCGCCGCCCACGCCATGTGGGCCGCAATGCGCCTCGAGAGCGTCGTCACCCAGTCGGACCTCATTGTTGTCGCCACGTTGAGCGACACCCGCAGCCACCGCGAAGCGGGAATGGACGTGGTGGAAGGTCCACTGGTGGTGGAACGCGTGATCTGGGGGGAGGTCGCGCCGGGCGACACGCTCCTCCTGCGCTGGCAGAATTATCCGGAAGTCGCCTGTCCGCGCGTTGAGAACGGGCGCTACACCGGCACCTCCCAGATCTGGTTCCTCACCCGGGATGCCGACGGCGTGGTTCACGCGGATCATCCCCATCGTGTCATGCCACCGACGGAGTTCGACACGGTCGTTGATACCATGCGCGCATACCCGTATCGGGTAATCACGCCGCGTTTCGATATCGGTGAGCCGGTGAATATCGACATCATCTTTCGTAATGCCACCGACGCGCCAATCGAAGTGCCGGCCATGGAGATCAGCCAGGGGCGCATGACCTACGGCACCGGCTTCGACTTTCGTCCCCAGTTGCACGAGCAGAACTGGGTGCCGCGCGCGGACGCCCGCTTTCAGCCCGACAGCACAATGGCGCCCCTGACGCTGGCGCCCGGAGAGTCGAGGCGGGTGTCCATTCCGCTGTCGGAACTCGTGGGTGAGCTTCCGCCGGCGACGCATCGCTTCGAAATCGTGGTAAACGGCCGCGTCATGCGGTGCAACGTGCAGGTTCTGTCGGCGTGGATGACCCGCCTGGAACGCGTTCGCGACACGCCCGCGGAGATCGACTTCTATCTCGCAACGCTGCGTGATACCGCGCAGGCGCAGCAGTCGGCACTCATGATGCTGAGATTGAAGCGCAGCGAGACGGTGCGGGTCGCGCCGCAGCTGATGGCGCTGTGCGACTCGCTCCCGGTGCCGATTCGTCTGCAGGTCATTCAGCTGATAACAATCCTCGACTTCGATACCGACTCGCGCCTCGATTTCCTGCTGGAGCGAGTCCACCATCCCGACGCGCGCGTGCGAGGCGCGGCCGGCTACGGCATCGGCATGGTCATGCAGGGGGGCATCCCGGCGGACCGGCGGGTGGGGGCGGGCAACGCGTTGATCCATCTCCTCGGGGACGAGGACCCCGGCGTGCGTGGCGCGGCAATCAATTCCGTAAACAACGCGCGCGTGATCGGCGCGCTTCCCACGCTGAAGTCGATTATCGAATTCGACGCCAATCCCGGCAATCGCGAGTCCGCGCGCCGGACGGTCAACGTGCTGGAGGGCCGCAATCCCTGCCGGGACCGCCCGGCCCGGGCGGACTGAAGCGTGCGCGGGGCTCGTTACACTGGAGATCTTCGACGTCGCCGGGCGCCGCCCCAATGGGATAGAATGGTCGCGTGACGCTCACCGACCTGCTTCCCATCCTGCAACTGGCCATCGGCCCGACCATTCTGGTGTCGGGCGTGGGGCTGGTAATGCTGTCGATGACGAACCGCTTCAGCCGCATCATCGACCGCTCGCGCCAGTTGACGCGGGAATCGCGTACCGAGCCCGATGCGGTGCGCGATCTCATTCTGGCCGAGCTCCGCATCCTGGCGCGCCGCGCCAGGGTGGTGCGCGCGGCGATTGCGCTGGCATCCTCCAGCGTGCTGCTGGCGGCGCTCTTGATCATGAGTCTCTTTGCGGGTGTGCTTTTCAGCCTGTCGATCGCGTGGCTGGTGGTGGCGGTCTTCTCTCTGTGCCTGGCATGCCTCATCGCCGGTCTGATTCTCTTTATCTACGACATCAACCTGTCCCTGCGCGCGCTGTGGCTGGAGATGCCGGTGGGCGGAGACGTCGATGGGGGGCGGCCCGCGCTCCAAAATAGCCCTTTACTTCCGGGGGCCTGGGGGGTATTCTCCTTGTTGACCTACCTTTACGCCCTCGGGACTATCTTGTTCAGCTTCCCTCTCGCAGAGTTGCTCGACCCTTGAAAATTCCCTGTCGTAGTGGATGGTTGTGGTTCGACGCCTTGTGGAACCACATTGGTTGGGGCGCAATGGAAACCCGGAACTTGCCGGAGTTCCCGAGCGCCCCTGTTGAGCCGGACATCCGGCATTTTGGAGACAAGACAAGATGAAGAAAATGTACGTGGGCAATCTGCCCTTCAGCGCCACCGAAGACCAGGTTAGAGCACTGTTCAGCAAGCACGGCACCGTTGCGTCCGTGTCGCTGATCAACGATCGCGAGACCGGCCGCCCCCGCGGCTTTGGTTTCGTCGAGATCGACGACAACGGCCTGGACGCTGCCATCAAGGCCCTCAACGGGTACGAGATGGACGGGCGCGCGCTCAAAGTCAATGAGGCGCAGGACAAGCCCCGTGGCGGCGGTGGCGGCGGCAGCCGCTGGTAGGCTTAACGCCTGCCCAAATGCTGCAAGAGAGAAAGACCCCGTCATCGCAAGATGGCGGGGTCTTCTGTTTCTGGTGAAGGTGAGAGGGCCGCCGTTGAAATTGGGCTCTCGTTTCACGAATAGACCTTTACTTCTCCGGGCGCGGGACGTAACCTTCCAGTAGACCTACCTAAACGCCCTCGGGACGATCTCGTTCAGCTTCCCTCTCAAAGAGTCGCTCAACCCTTGAAATTCCTAAGTCGCAGCGGATGGTCGCGGTTCGACGCCTTTGTTGAACCACATTTGGGGCGCAACGGAAACCCGGAACTTGCCGGGGATCCCGAGGGTCCCTGTTGAGCCGGACCTCCGGCACTTTGGAGATAAGACAAGATGAAGAAAATGTACGTGGGCAACCTGCCCTTCAGCGCCACCGAAGACCAGATCAAGACCTTGTTCGGCAAGCACGGCACGGTTGCGTCCGTATCGCTGATCAACGATCGCGAGACCGGCCGCCCCCGCGGTTTTGGTTTCGTCGAGATCGACGACAACGGCCTGACCGCTGCCATCAAGGCCCTCGACGGGTACGAGATGGACGGTCGCGCGCTCAAAGTCAACGAGGCGCAGGACAAGCCGCGTGGCGGCGGTGGCGGCGGCAGCCGCTGGTAGGCTTAACGCCTGCCCAAATGCTGCAAAAGAGAAAGACCCCGTCATCGCAAGATGGCGGGGTCTTCTTGCGTAAGATGAGAAGAGATGGCTGCGGAGTTCCGCATGTCGAGGTGAGGAATCGCCGCGCCCGTTGCGGGTCGCACCCCGGCTTGTTATCTTCTCTTTCAAAGGACAACCGGCCGCAAAACCAACACCATGATTACAAGCACGCCTGTTCCCATGAAGACCAGTTTTGAAATCTCCCGCGACGTGCCACTCGTGCACATGCGCCAGTACATGGCGCTGCTCGGACTGGCCGAGGACGACTTTGACTTCTACGGCAAGTACCAGGGCAAGATCCGCCTGGAAGCGCTGGATCGATGGAAGGACCGCCCGGACGGAAAGCTCATCCTGGTGACGGCCATGACCCCCACCAGCCGCGGCGAGGGCAAGACGCTCACCAGCGTCGGACTCGGCCAGGCGCTGGGAAAGATTGGCAAGAGCGGCATGATCGCGCTGCGCGAACCCTCGCTGGGCCCGGTGTTTGGCATGAAGGGCGGGGCCACCGGCGGCGGCTACGCACAGGTGATTCCCATGGAGGACATCAACCTGCATTTCAACGGCGACATCCATGCCATCACCACCGCGCACAACCTGCTCGCCGCCCTGCTCGACAACCACATCTAT
>JAOUHG010000036.1 GCA_029865265.1 Candidatus Krumholzibacteriia bacterium
GCACATCGACTACGTCGTCTACTCCATCGACGTTCTGCTCGACTCCGGCCGCTATTCGCCGCGCTACCTGGCGGCGGTGGAGTCGATCCCCCAGGACGCCGTCGCCTTCCAGATGCATTTTGCGCCGGAATCACTGCGCCACTTCACGCTGCAGTACGAGAACGACCACTACCGTCTCTTCAAGGTCAGCTCCGGCCCGGAAATGATCTTCCTCACCGACCACCCCCCCGTGTACCAGCCGTCGTTGTTGCGCGCATCCGGCGGCGGGCTGGAGACCTTCCGGCAGAACATCGAAATGCTGATCTACAACTATGCCGCCGGCGTGAGCGCGCGCGGCCGGGGAGATCTGGAGGGCGCCGTGCGCAGGCTGCGCTCGTGCGTGAACAGCGCGCCGCGGTTCACCCGCGCGCGCCTGGCCCTGGCGGACGTTTACATGGACCTGGAGCAGTTCGAGGAGGCGCGCCGTGTCATCATGGAGGTGGTGGCCTACGCCCCCGACAACTCGCTGGGGACGTACTACGCCGCGTACATCCACGCGCGCCTGGGCCGGTTCGAGGAGGCAAAGGCGTTCCTGACCGTTCTGTTTTCGCACGAGCGCGACCCCGACCTCCTGGAAAAGGCGCGCCTGCTGGAGGCATACATGGACCAGGGGCTCCCGCTGGAACCCGGCGCACCCGACCGGCAATAAAAAACGGCCGCGGCGAATCAACGCCGCGGCCGCTCGAAATGGTGGGGGCTACTGGATTTGAACCAGTGACTCCTACCGTGTGAAGATAGTACTCTAGCCTCTGAGTTAAGCCCCCGTTTCGTAGTTCCGCACGATTATCGCCGCGTCGCGGTCCCGTTTCAAGCGGTTTTGCAGTTCCTCCCCGAGTGCCCGCTGGCGGAGCATGGAGTCCACCCGGTCGCGCACGTTGTCATACGTGGCCGGGACGGCCTTCTTGTGGTCGAGGCACTGGATGACGTGGTAGCCAAACTGGGTCTCCACCACGCCGCTGATCTCGCCCTTCTTCAGTGAGAAGGCGACATCGGAAAACGGCTTCACCATCATTTCGCGCGGGAAGTAGCCGAGGTCGCCGCCGTTGCGCGCCGCCCCGTCCTGCGAGTATTGCCGGGCAAGCGCCGCGAAGTCCTCGCCGGCCCTGGCGCGCTTCTGGATGCCGGTGATCTGCTGCAGCCGCTCCTCGCGGATCTCCGGCGTGTCCTCGGGTTTGAACATCAGGATGATGTGGCGCGCATGGACGCTGTCAACCGAGGCAAACGATTCCTGGTTCTGGTCGAAGAAGGCGCGACTGTCGGCTTCCGTGACCTCGATGGACGGTTCCACGTGTTTCTGGACGAACTCGCGAATGACCATGTCGCGATGGAATGAACGCGTTATGTCATCACGCTTCAGGCCGATGTCGGACAGCATTTTGCCCACCCGCTCCTCGCCGCCGAACTGCATGACGAACTGCGCCACCATCTTCTCCACCAGCGTGTCCGCCACGACGACGCCGGACGCGCGCGCCTCCTGGAAGAACACGAAGCGGTCGATCATCTGGTCGAGTACGCGCTCGTTGAACTCCGCATTGTGCACCGAATCCGGCGACGCGGCGGTGGTGGTGTAGGCGAGGAAAGTGATGTCCCCGCCGAGAATGGGATCGTTGTTGACGGTGACGACGACTTCGTCGCTCACCAGCGAATCGGGAAACGCAATCGCGGCATTGTTTTTGTTCTTGGAACAGGCAAGCGACAGCACTCCCGCGGCCGCGATCACGACCGCAATTCTCAGGTATTTCATGATGGTTGGGTACCTTTCGGGTTGAGCGGGGACTATAGCAGAGGCGGGGCAACCGGGGCAATGGGCTCGGGAAGGCCCCCGGGAACGCGCGCGCGGCGCCGGTCCGACCCGGTCAGATTTCTTTCGTGTCCGGCTTCCTGGACTTCTTGAGGATCGCTTTGAGGGCCTTGCCGTGGTCGAGGTGCTCGAGCAACAGCGCCACTTCCTCGCCGTCGATCGCGATGCCGTGGCAGTCGCGGCAGACTTCATAACGGATGCCCAGCGTCTCCTGGATGAACATGTCGCCGCCGCACTTCGGGCACAGCATCCAGTAGTGCACCCACAGCATTTTCGCCCGCCGCTTCGCGCGCTTCTTGTCGAGGCGCGCGCGGGTTTGCGCGAACGATGGCCTGGCCGCGCGATGGCGGGCCGGTTTGCGTTTTCGCGAAGTGGTGGTGGTGCGCTTGCCGGGCATGGTAATGTGGGGCATTCTGGCACCACGCCACGCCAGTGTCAACGGATGGCAGCAAAACCAACCCAGCGTTCACCCCGTATTCCGCGCCAGCTCGCCGCGATGCAGCGGGCCGTTGGCGGGGGGTCGCTGCCGTCGGTTTCCGAACTGGCGCGGCGCGACCGCGATCCGTTTCGCATCCTCATTTCCACCATCATCAGTCTGCGCACCAAGGACGAGGTGACCGAGGCGGCGTCGGACAGGCTGTTCGCCCTGGCCAGGACGCCGCGTATACTCTCCCGTCTGGACCTGCGCAAGATCGAGCGTGCCATCTACCCGGCGGGCTTCTACCGCACCAAGGCACGTACCGTGCGCGAGGTCGCCCGCCGCCTCGATGCCGAGCACGCCGGGCGCGTGCCCGACACCATCGACGAGCTGCTGACCTTCAAGGGCGTGGGCCGCAAGACGGCGGCACTGGTGGTTTCGCTGGGTTACAACCGCCCGGCCATCTGTGTGGACACGCACGTGCACCGCATCGCCAACCGCCTGGGCTGGGTGAAAACGAAGACGCCGGATGCGACCGAGCAGGCGCTGATGCGCGCGGTCGCGAAGCGGTACTGGATCGGGATCAACGAAACGATGGTGGGGTTCGGCCAGCGGGTGTGCGTACCCGTGTCGCCGAAGTGTTCGCTCTGTCCGTTGACGAAGAACTGTCCGAAGCAGGGAGTCACCCGCTCGCGGTGAGGCTGTGGGGCGGCTGGACAGCCCGCCCGCCCGCACTACAAACTAAACTTCACCGGCACGATCACCGCGGCGCGCACCTTCTTGCCGTCCTTGCGCGCCGGCTTGAAGCGCCACTGGCGCGCCGCCTCCAGCGCCGCCTCGTCGAAGATGCGGTTGCTGCTCTCCATCACCTTCACGTCCTCCACACCACCGCTTGCCTTCACCGTCACCCGCACCTTCACCATGCCCTCCATCTGGTGGTCCCGGGCATACTCGGGGTAGTAGGGAGTCACCCACTTGTCCAGCACGGGGGGTTCGTCAAAGGGGACGAACTCCTCCTGCGACGCGTCCACGTCGCCCACCCCCGCGGATGCGTCCGTCTGCACACGCGGGGAACATGCGGCCAGCGCGAGCAGCAGGGGCCAAACCAGGCGTATCACGGTTTTCGCGTCCCCAGTGTTACCACAAACTCACCCGGAATCTTGTACACCCCGCCCTGCTTGAAGGGCGCGATCGACTCGGTGTACTCCTCGTAGGCGCGCTCGCGCGTCTTCTCGTCGAAGCGCGAGTACGCCATCGCCACCGGACCGCCCGCAAACGCCGCGATACAGGCATCACGGGCGTTTTCATAGTCGAGGGTGACGTTGATGCGCTCGTTCTTGACGTCCTTGAAACCGGCGCCCTCGAACAACCGCTTCTGCGTGTCGCCGGTGCCCAGTTGGAAGAAGAGCGGACACACGTCCGTGCTCACGCGCCGTTCCACGATCTCGAAGATGTCCGCCCAGCCGCAACTGCCGCGCCGTCCCCACACCGCGGACGCCGCGCGCCCGCCCGGCTTGGTGACGCGGTACATCTCCTTGATGGAACCGGCGAAGTCGGTGACGTACATCATGCCCAGGCCGCACAGAACCGCGTCGAAGAAGTCATCCTTGACGTCGAGCTTCTCGGCCTCCATGCGGGAGAAGGTCGCGTTGCCGAGGCCACGCGCTTCGGCCGCGCGCGTGCACTTCTCCACCATCGCATCCGAGATGTCGGTTCCCACCACCAGCCCGGACGGGCCCACCATGTCCGCGGCGCGAAACGTCACCAGGCCCGTGCCGCACGCGATGTCCAGCACGCGCTCTCCCGCGCGTGGCATGGCCATGGTGAGCAGCAGCGTCTGCGCGGGCTCGAGTTGCTTCCCCCAGCCCTTCTCGTACGACGAAACCGCCCGGTCCCACCCGTAGCGCTGTACCCGGCGTTGCAGTCTCTCGTCCATGCGGCCTCCTGCGCCCCCGCGGGGGCATGACAATCGCTACGCTTCCTGCTCCTTGAATTCACCCGCGACGCGCATGAACAGCGAGATCACGATAATCGCCAGCACGAAGTGCGCCGCCATGATGTACCAGACATAGTCGGCGTGGCCGGCATCGCTCACGCGTCCGTACAGCCCCGTATAGAGACCGCTGGTGAGGCCCCCGATGCAAACCGCCAGGAAGTTGGTGCCCATGTACAGGCCCGCCTTCTCCTTGGGTGCGATCCAGGTGATGTACTCCTGGATGCGTGGCGACGCCATCATCTCGCCCAGGGCAAAGAAGAAGATCCCCAGCAACGCCAGCGACGGCGGAGCCACCATGGCAATACCAATGATGACGAAGCCGACCGCGGAAATGACCAACCCGGCGATGAACGTCGGCATGGCCTTCCACTTCTCGATGGATTGCGACACGAACACCTGCAGGAAGATGATGATCCAGCCGGTGCTGCCGATGGTCTCGCCCAGAATGCGCCGTACACCGTCCTCACCCTCGTGGGAGAGGAAGTTGGCCACCCCGCTGCCCAGCACCGACTTGATGTTCAGGTAGAGGCGGGCGGTGTCGAGGTTGGTGTCCACGTAGACCGCGCAGATATTGAAAAACGACCAGAACGGCAGCCACCAGAAGAACCCCAGCAGGACCAGGAAGGTGGCAAACTTGGCGTCGGACAGCGCCACCCCCATCTCGCGGAACTTCTGCTTGAGGGTGGTGCCCTCGATTTCGCGGGGCGGCTCCTTGTAGAAGAAGATGGTTACCAGCAGCATCACCACCACCGCGATGGCTGCCGCAATGAACGCGTAGCTCCACGAGATGGCGCGCAGGTGTCCGGCCACGATGGGACCGAAGGTGCCGCCAATGTTGACCATCGCGTAGAAGATGCCGAAGCCAAGGGTCTTGTTGGTCTGGTCGGAGACCGCGCGCACGGTGCCGGAAATGAGCGGCTTGAAGATGCCGGCCGCGAGCCCGATGGAGAGCATGGTCAGCGCGATTCCCGAGAACGACTTGGTCAGCAGCAACAACAGAACCGAAGGCAGATACGCCAGGTAGGAAACGATCAGCACCTTCTTGAAGCCGTAGCGATCGGCGAAGGTGCCGGAAATCACCGGAATCGAATAAGAGATGAACAGGAAGATGCTCTGCACGATCCCCAGCTGGTCGCGCGAGTAGCCGAGATGCTGCATGTAGATCCCGAAGCCGAAGTAGATGCCGTAGTAGGCAAACCGCTCCAGGATTTCGATGGTGTTGGCGACCCAGAATACCGGCGGAAACGGGGTTCTGTTCTTCATCTGACCCTCACTCGGTTGAAGGTGATCCGCTACGCGCCGGGGCGCGTGACGGTGACCGTGCGAACGAGTTTGTGGGCGCGCGCAAACACGTCGCCCACCATGCTGGCCCTGTCGGCCGATTCAACCACACGCTGGATGTCGGCCTCCGGCGCGTCGCTCTGGATGCGGACCTGGTAGCGGATCTCACTGTAACCGGCGGGGATGCCCTCCACCCCGTGCTGGCCGCGCGCGTCGAAGTCCGCGTGCAGCTCGACCTCGACGCCGGCAATGGGCACGTCCAGGTGCGCGGCCCAGTTGACGTAGCCCATGGCGAAGCACGCCGCCAGTGCCGAGCGCACCACGAAGCCCGGGTCGGGCCCCGCACCGGTGCCGCCGGACTTCTCGCTGGCGTCGATGGTGAGATTCCAGCGGCCCTCGCTGACCTCGCAGCGCACGCCCTCGGCGATGCGGCCGGTGGTAACGGCGGTCTTCTGCCCCAGCGAGGGGCGCAATTCGATGGCGCGGCCGTTGCGCTCGAACGCCGACTTGATGCGCCGGGTGGTTTCTGGATTGTTCATGGGCGGGAGGATAGCACGGTGGACGCGCGCAGGCCAACCACGCGCTAGCGCACCGTGTAGGCCACCACCGACGGAAGTTTCTCCCTGGAGTAGCTCGGCCGGTAGTACCGCTCCCCATCGATGGCGCGGGGGCTTCGAAACTTCGGCACGGACACTTCGCCAAGAAACCGCTCGCCCTCGAAGACGTCGAGTACCGGGCCATCCCGCACGACGATGAGAAAGGGTCCGTCCGAGAAGAGGCGGAAGTTCAGCGGAACGTGTCCCGGGAACACCACGCTGCTGCGAACCCGTGCCATGAATTCCTCTCCGTTGTTCTCGAACGACGAGACGTAGTCGTTGCGATCCTGGTCGGTCAGCGCGCGTGGCGTGATGTCGCGCCGCAAGGTGGCGCGTGGCCTGAGATCTGGTTCCACGATGTGGATCTCGTACTCGTCGCCATGGCCGTATGCAATGGACCCGTCGGCCAGCAGGCAGAAATCCATCTGCACGTAGTACGGCGTCGATACGACGGTACTGTTCTCCTTGCTCATGGCAATGATCTGGAACTTGCGAACACTAAGGGAATCCAGAAAGACCGGGGCCGACAGATCGGGGGCGTAACGAGCGAGACGCGTGGTGCTGTGGGGTTCCGGCATCCACGCATCACCCGTCGCCAGAACCACCAGCGACCCGTCGCGGGCGAAGGCAAAGCGTTCAACAAGGTCCTGGTACGGGCGGGACTCGATGAAGGTGCCGTCGGGCTGGAGCCGGCTGAAACGGCGGTTGCCGACCTCGTACACCAGCAGCCTGCCCTGTGAGTCGATGGCAGCGCTCGCGGGATCGGTGAACTCACCCGGCCCCTCGCCCTTGCGCCCAAAGCGGCCCAGTTCCTCCCCGTCGGGGCTGAAATGGACGATGAAGCCATCGTAGTCGATGACAAAGAACGAATGATCCGCGGCCACGCAAATCGCACTCGGGCGGATGAAGGTGGGCTCGCCCTCCTCGTACTCGCCACCGCCGCCGACTTCGAGAAGCGTGACCACCTCGCCACTGCCCTTCTGCGCGAGGGCCTTCCAGTCGATGGCCGATGCGGGAGAAACGTGCAGGGGGAGAAACGCGAGTGCGACGCACGCGCGGGCGGTGAGACGGAACATGAAGAACCTCCGCGGCAAGCAGGACGCGCGGCCCGATCAAAAATCGTTAGCGTCCTGGGCCGCCGCAGTATAGCATTGCGGCTCCGTCGCCAGCGTCACGCCGCCCCGCATAGCGATGAAACTTATTGTAAGTAAGTGTGTTACGTGGATGGGCAACCCGCTGCCGGTGGCATCCGTAGTTCCCGCATTCAGGGGTCGTCATGCAAGCCACCACCCGCATCCTGCATACATCCGCGCTGGGCAGCGTGATCGACTACCAGTGCCACTGCGACCACGACCGGCCGTCGGCACGGGAGTACTCCCCGCTCCCCTTCATCGACTTCGTTTACCGCGGTGCATTCAGTTACCGTTCGGGACGACAGTCCGCTGATTTCCACAGCGGGGTCGTGTTGATGAGCCCGCACCCGTCCGAATACGTGGTCACGCATTTTCGCGGTGTTCGCGATGCGTGCACCATCGTCCTGCTCCCCGGGGGATTCCCGGACACGGCGACACCGGCGCGTTCAAGCTTTGCCGCACTGCCGCGTACCCCGGTGGCGGCCTACCTGCACCACGCGCTGCGTGACGCCGCGGCGGCGCGCGCGCCGCGCCTCCACGTCGACGAACTGCTGGCCTCGCTGATCGGCGAAGTCACCCGCAGCGGCCGCGGCACGCCGGTCGTTACTCCGTTACCTGACCGCGCGGCGCTGGTGCGTTACCACGACACCATCGATTGCGCGAAGGCATTCATCCACGAGAACCACGCGCGCGACCTGTCGCTGGCCGAGGTGGCCCGCCATGCGTGCATGAGCCCGTTTCACTTCAGCCGCGTGTTCAAGCACGTCGTTGGCACCAGTCCCCACCGCTACCTGGCATCGGTTCGGCTGGATCACGCCGCGTTGCTGCTGCGCGAGACGCAGCGCCCCGTCACCGACATCTGCTTCTCCACCGGTTTCAACAGCCTGGAGCACTTCATCGCCGCCTTCCGCACCCGCCACGGCGCCAGCCCCAGTGCGTATCGCCGCGGCGCGTAGAACAGCAAGAATTCGCAGGCGGCCGGGGAGCGAACCCGCTAGCATTCCCGCATGGAACGCAGGTATTCCGTCGACGTGGTTCGCGGTGCGGTCATGGTGCTGATGGCGCTGGACCACGTCCGTTTCTTCTTCAACGGGCTTCCCTGCGAACCCGAGAACCTCGCCTGCACCGGCGGCTTCTTGTTTCTGACGCGCTGGGTGACACACTTCTGCGCGCCGGTGTTCTTTCTGCTCGCGGGAACCGGCGCATACCTGGCCCGCGCCGGCGGCATGCCCGCGGCACGCGTGTGCCGCTTCCTGTGGACGCGCGGGTTGTGGTTGATCGCGCTCGAACTCACCGTGATTGGCTTTGCGTGGAGTTTCCTCCCCGGGTCGAGCTTCGCGGGTGTGATCTGGGCGCTGGGCTGGTCGATGCTGGTGCTCGCCGCACTGGTGAGGCTCCCGACCGCCTGGAGCGCCGTCTTCGGCGTCGCGCTCATCACGCTGCACCACCTGCTCGACGGCGTCGATCCGGCCGCGCTGGGGCGCGCGTCGTGGCTGTGGCCCTTCCTGCACGCGCGCGGTCTCACGCACCTGCCGTGGAACGGGCAGCCGTACTTCGTGCTCTACCCGCTGATCCCGTCGGTGGGCATCACCGCGGCCGGCTACGCGCTGGGCGCGGTGCTCACGCGGCCCGAGGCGGCGCGGCGGCGCTGGCTCATCACCGCGGGACTCGCCATGACCGCCGCGTTCGTCATGCTGCGCGCCAGCAACCTCTACGGCTACCCGCCGGTGGCGTCGATGCACGGCGCACCGGCGTCATTCGAGGTGCAGGCAACCCCGCTTCTCACCGTGATTGCTTTTCTGGACACCGAGAAGTACCCCATGTCGCTGCAGTTCATTCTCATGACGCTGGGCCCCGCGCTGGTGGTGCTGGGCCTGCTCGACGGCTACCGGCCGGGCCCGGGCCGGCGCGGCTGGCCCGCGCGGGCCCTGCTGGTGTTCGGGCGCGTTCCGATGGCGTTCTACATCCTGCATCTCTACCTGATTCATCTGCTGGCCATCGGGGTGGCGATGGCGTGGGGGCAGCCCGCGGCGTGGCTGTGGCAACGCGCACCGCGCCCGCACGCATATGGCCACGGGCTGCTCTTTATCTACGCGATGTGGGTCTTCGTAACGCTGGTATTGTATGTGCCGTGCCGCTGGTTCGAGGGCGTGAAGCGGCGACACCGGTGGTGGTGGCTTCGGTATCTGTAAGGAGGCGTATCCGCATGAATGCGAACATCCCCGACAACGACGTGTCCATCGAGTACTACGACAGCGACTACCCGTCGCCGGACGGTCCCTTCCCCGAGAACGTCGACGAGATCACCGAGTACCAGGGTGTTGCCCACGACGTGGCCCGCTATCTGGAAATTGCGCGTGAAACCGGCGGGCCGGTGCTGGAGTTGTGCTGCGGCACCGGGCGCGTGGCCCTTCCGCTGGCGCGGGCGGGTTTCGCGGTGACGGCGGTGGACGTGTCCGCCGGCATGCTCGCCGCGCTGCACAAGAAGTTGACGGCGGAGGGAGCACTGCCGGTGACCCCGGTCCGGCAGGACATCACCCAACTCGAGCTCGAGCGGCGCGACTTCCCGCTCGCCATCATCGGCTTCAACAGCCTCCCCTGCATTCCGGACTTCACGCTGCAGCGGCGGGCACTGGCCGCCATCGCGCGCCACGTGGCGCCCGGCGGGCTGCTGGTGATCGACGCCATCAACCTGCTTTCGCTGCCGCTCTCCGGGGATCCGGTTCCCAAGCCGTTCTTCACGCGCCGCAACGTCCACAGCGGGAACACGTACACGCGTTTCGCCCTGATCGGCGCGATGGACGCCGAGCAACGCCAGCGCTTGCACGGCTGGTACGACGAATCCGACGCCGCGGGTGCCGTGCGGCGGCGGCACTACTCGCTCCTGTGGCGGCCCATCGCGCGCTTCGAGCTGCAACTCATGCTGGAGGGGGCGGGGTTCGAGATCGTGTCGCTCGAAGGCGGCCACCGTGGCGAGGCGTTCGGCGCGGGCAGCCCGCGCATGTTCGTGCGGGCGCGGCGGACGGACCCGGCGCCGGTACGCTGAGGCGATTTGCGCGCCGCCATCCCGGCCTTTCCGCATCGCGCTCCGGGTCGTATAATTGAGCCTGTCGTGCAACCCACAACCCGGGAGACACCCATGCGCCTGCGCCGTCCACTGTTGCTCATCGCCTTCATCGCCACCGCAACCCCGTCTTTTGCAGCCCCGCCAACGGACCCCGCCGTGCTCGGGGACGGCGCCCTGTCGTGCGCGGAGGGAAAAATGGTGCTGGAGTCGCTGGCACCGCTTCCCGAGCCGCAGTCCGTGGCCAGCGCCAACCTCGACGTCACCTATTACCACCTCGACTTGGATGTGGATCTCGTGGCGAGCTTGGTGGGCGGTTCGGTGCGCACGGTGGGCACGGTGATCAATTCGCCCCTGTCGGTGCTCACCCTGGATCTCCTCAACAACATGACGGTGACCGGGGTTACGCTGGGCGAGGGGGGTCCGGCCCTGGCATTCTCGCACCCCGGCAACGCGCTCAACATCACGCTGCCCGCACCGGTGAATCCGGGCGGGCAGGTGGACGTGGTGGTGAGCTACGCGGGCACGCCATCTTCGGGCGGCTTCGGCTATTTCCAGTTCGGCACCCGCGCCGGCGACCGCTACGCGTGGAGCCTCTCCGAACCCTACGGCGCGCGCAACTGGTGGCCGTGCAAGGACCACCCCTCCGACAAGGCGGACTCGGTGCGCGTCACGGTGACGGTGCCGTCGCAATACCGGGTGGGATCGCAGGGCGAACTGGTCAGTGAAACCATCAACGGGGGCAACACCACCTACGACTGGGTGTCGCGCTACCCCATCTCCAGCTACCTGGTCTCGCTGGCCATCGGCGAGTACGTGCGCCACCTCGGCACCTACACGCGCTCGCCCGCGCTCGCGGGCGAGTTCGGGGCGCTGTCCATGCCGCTCGACCACCTCGTCTATGACGACGGCTCCACCGCCCTCCCCTTCGGCTGGGGCAACGTGGCGGATGTGCTCGACGTGTTCGAGGACTGGTTCGGGCCGTATCCGTTCGCGAGCGAGAAGTACGGCCACTCCGAGACCACCTTCGGCGGCGGCATGGAACACCAGACCATGACCTCGCTGGGCGGCAACACGGTGGGGCTGGTGGCGCACGAGCTGGGCCACCAGTGGTACGGCGACGAGATCTCCCCGCGGAGCTGGCCGCACCTGTGGCTCAACGAGGGCTTCGCCACCTACTCCGAGATCCTGTACTACCAGGAACGCGACGCGACCTACCCGGGAACCGCGAACAACCTGCTGGCGTCGCGCTACAACACCGCGCAGGGTGCCGTCGGCACGCTGGTGCTGGAGGACACCACCAGCGTGAGCAACATGTTCGACTTCTCGCGCGTGTACGCCAAGGGCGCCGTGGTGCTGAACATGCTGCGCTTCGTGGTGGATGACGACGCGGTCTTCAAGACCATCCTGCGCGACTACGCCGCGGACCCGGCGGTGGAGTACGGCGTTGCCACCACCGCCGACTTCGAGCGCGTGGCCGAGACGGTGTCCGGCCTCGACCTCACCACCTTCTTCAGCCAGTGGGTCACCACCGGCACCGGCTACCCGTTCTACCGTTCCTTCTATTACGCGCAGCCGTCGGCCGGTGGCTACGACGTGTGGGTGACGCTGCAGCAGTTCCAGACGCAGCCGTGGTCCAATGTATTCGCATTCGAGACCCCCATCGAAATCGCCATCATGACCACGGGCGGCGAGGAACGCTTCCGCGTCCAGAACGACCAGCGCGAGCAGGTGTTTCACCTTGCCGTGGCGGCCGAGCCGCTCTCGGTGGAGATCGACCCCGACAACTGGATCTTGCGCAGCGAAATCCTTACCGGGGTTTCGGACCAGACGCCGTCGCTGCTCGCCATCACCGCGCTGGCGCCCAATCCGTCGCGCAACGCCATCACCCTGCAGTTCACCACCGGCGATGCCGATCGTGTGGCGATGGACGTGTTCGACGTGGCGGGACGGCGGGTGATGTCGCGGACGGTGACGAGTGTGGCAGGGATCGGCGCGCAAACCATCGACACCTCGCGGCTGGCGGCCGGGGTGTACTTTGTGCGCGTGCGGACGGCGGGTTCCCAGGCGTCGCGCAAGTTCATCGTGGTGCGATGATTATCCGCCGAAGGTGCGCTTGAGCCCCTCGCCCACGCCAACGTGCGGCGACCAGCCCAGCAGGTTCTTCGCCTTCGTCACGTCGAAAGGCGACAGGGGTTTGAGAGAGCGGATGCGGTAGCGCGTGAGCGGCACCTCGCGCTTGAGTATCTCCCCCAGGATCTCGATGCCGGTGGCGCCGATCATCAGGAGCCACACCGGCACACGGTTTATGCGCACGCCTTCCACCGTGCGGCAGTGACGCAGATACTCGTTCTGGGTGACGTGGGTGGGGTCCACGACGTTGATCAGTTGTCCCGCCGCCGCGTCCGACGTTTCCGCCAGCAGCAGCGCGTCCACCACGTCATCGCGGTACACCAGCGGCAGCGCGCGCGAGCCGTTGCCCGCCACGATCCAGCGCCCCGCAATGCCGATCACACCGTTGGGCGTCACGCGCTCCGCGCCGGGACCGAAGATCTGCCCGGGGCGGATGATCGCCGCCTTCAGGCCGCGTTCGCGGATGGCGTCGAGCACCATCTTCTCGGCCTGCATTTTGGTGCGCGTGTACACACCGCGCCGGTCGGGGTGCGGCTCGTAGGCGGTGTTCTCGGTGACGGCCACGCCGCTACTGTGCCCGGCGTGATCCACAACGGAGAGCGAACTCACGTAGACGAGCCGCTTCACGCGGTAGCGCAGGCACGAATCCACCACGTTGCGCGTCCCCCACACCGTGCCCTGCTCGAACTCCGCCGCACCGCCGCGCATGGCCGCGCCCACGTGGTACACCACCTCGACGCCTTCGACCGCGCGGTCTACCACGTCGGGCTGGCCCAGGCTTCCGTAGACCACGGCAACACCGTCCGGCAACGGTTCCGCGGGGGGCCGGCGCAGCAGCAACCGCACCGAGTCACCGCGCGCCAGCAGCCGTTCCACCAGCGGGCGGCCCAGGAAGCCGGCGCCACCGGTTACCAGCACGCGCGCCGGCGGCAGTTCGCGTGAGACTTCCGCGTGCAGGCGCGCCTGCTTGTCATCGTCGGCTGCGGTGCAGGTCTGCCCGACCCACGCGATCATGCGCCGGCCCTCCTGGGGCGGAACCGGCAGCGGCTTGTTGTTGCGCAACGCAAAGTGGAACGCCTGCACGCAGTTGTAGATGCCGGGCGAGGGCTTGAGCGACCCGGTCATGAAGCGCACCAGGTTGATGGGAATCCGGAACGAGCGGCGCAGCGCGGCGCGGTAGCCGTTGATGATGTTGCCGATGGCCTTGGGCCCGGGCAGCGTGCGGTTCATCTCGCACACCTGCAGAAACCGGTCCACGCGGATCACGCCGCGCGTGCCGTGCACCTCCAGTTCGCTCTGGATGGGCCGCGTGTTCCACGATATGTAGATGGAGCCGGTGCCGTTCTCGCACTCCGCGTACGCCCGCCACTCGTCGAAGGTGAGCATGGGGTCGCGGCCGGTCTCGTACCATTTGACCTCGAGCTTCTGGATTTCGCCGACGAACGCCTCCACCAGGTACATGCTGTGCACGCCCAGGTCGCGGAAGGGATACGAGCCCTGCCGGTACGGCGCGGGCAGCGGGCCGCCCGCGTAGGTCGGGTAGTCGGAACTGCGGATGGAATGTACGGCAAGGATGTCGCCGCAAGCACCCGAGCGCGCCATGTCGATGGCCTTGAGCACCACCGGGTCGAACCGGTCCGAGTGGTTGACAGAGATCTGCACGCCCTTCTCATGCGCGCGCGCGATCATGCGGTCGCACTCCTCCACCGACTCCGCCATGGGCTTCTCCACGAACACGTGGCAGCCCATGTCCATGGCCTCGAGCGCCAGCGGGCAGTGAAACTCGGGCGGGGTGAGAATGTGAATGACGTGCGGCTTTGCCCCGGCCATCGCACGCAGGTCGGGATAGACCTGCGCCACGCCGAACTTGTCGGCCAGCGCCTGGGCGCGCGCGGGGTCGCGGTCGCAGATACCCACCACGTCCACGAAGGCGAGCGCCTTGAGCGCGCGCAGGTGGTGGGTCGCCACGTAGCCCGCGCCCACCAGGGCCACGCGTACGCGGTCGCTTCCAGTGGTATGGGCGGTACGGGTCATCTGGTTGAGGCGGCGACGATCAGAAGAACATCTTTGCGATTTTCAGCGCACCCTGCGCCCAGGGCACCCGGTGCGACACGCCCGACTGGCCCTGCAGCTTGTCCGCGTTGGCGACGAACCAGTCGTAGTTGCGGATGAGCGCCTGCTTGTTCGAATACTTCGGCGCGTAGCCGAGCTTCTGCTGCGCCTTTTCGATGGAGACGAACGACTCCTTGCCCACCGTCTCGTATATCCACTTGTACAGCGGTGAGAGCTTGAGTGCCTCCAGGCAGCGCAGCGCCATGATGGCCGGTTTTTCCGGAAGTGACACGATCTTTTTTCCGTGGCCGGCGTGGTCCAGCACCGCCTGGAAGTCCGAGCGCGGGGTTCCGAACTCCTTCGCGCCGATGTTGAAGGTGTCGTTTACCACCTCGTCGGGAAGCGTGCAGCACAGCCAGATGGCGTCGCACAGGTCCTCGACGTCGAGGTACTGGTAGGGGTTGTTGCCGGGCCCGAGGATGGGAAAGCTGTGCCCGTCGCGCGCCCATTCGTAGAGCATGGCGAACACGCCCAGCCGCTCCGGCCCGATGAACGACTTGGGCCGGATGATGGGGAGAATCATGCCCCCCTTGCGCGCCTCGATGCACAACTGCTCGGCGGCCACCTTGGCCTCGCCGTAGGGGCCCACGCCGTGCATCGGGTCGCTCTCCAGGAGCGGGTGGTGGTCGGGAATCCCGTACACCGCCGTGGAAGAAACATGGATGAAGCGGCGCACGCCGGCGCGCTTCGACTCCTCCAGCATGGTGCGGGTGCCGTCGATGTCGGTGGAGTAGATGTCCTCCGGTTTGTACAGGGGCAGCGCCGCCGCGCCGTGGACCACGATGTCCACACCCGCGAGGGCGCGCTGCACGTCGGCGCTGTTGCGGATGTCGCCGCGGACCTCGGTGATCCGGTCGCGGCAATCCGGGTAGTCGAAGGGCACGAGGTCCAGCGACACCACCCGTTGGTCGCTGGCGAGCAGGTGGCGGGCGAGGTTGATGCCGAGAAATCCGGCGCCGCCGGTGATGAGCACGGTCATGTGGAGATGTCCCTTCCCGAGATGGTTGTCAGCCCCGGGGCTGTGCTTGCAAATACTCCTGAACGTAGCGCCGCACGCCCTCTTCGATGGAGACAAACGGCGCCATGTAGCCGGCCGCGCGCAGCTTGGCGGTCTGTGCGCACGTATGATACTGGTACTTGTCCCGGATGCTCTCCGGCATGTCGATGAAACGGATGCGCGGCGGCATGTCCATGGCCGCGAAGAGCGCGTTTGCCAGGTCGACCCACGTGCGTGCCCTGCCCGTCCCGCAGTTGTAGAGCCCGGATACGTCCGGTTTGTCCAGGAAGAACAGCGTCACCGCCACCGCGTCGTCCACGTGGATGAAGTCCCGCTCCTGCTCCCCGTCGCGGTACTCGGGGCGGTACGACTTGAACAGGCCGATTTCTCCGTCGCGCAGGATCTGCGCGTAGGCCTTGTTGACCAGCGAGCGCATGTCGCCCTTGTGGTCCTCCCAGGGGCCGTACACGTTGAAATACTTGAGCCCGGCAATGCGCTTGAGCGCGCCCGTCTCCAGCGCCCACAGGTCGAACCACTGCTTGGAGGCGCCGTACAGGTTGAGTGGCTCCAGGGTGGAGGTCATCGCGTCATCGTCGGAGTAGCCCCGGCTTCCGTCGCCGTAGGTGGCGGCGCTGGAGGCGTAGATGAAACGCGCGCCGGTGCGCAGCGACCAGTCGCACAGTTCGCGCGTGTACGCCGTATTGTTGTCGCGCAGGTAGGCCTCGTTGGTTTCCGTGGTGGAACTGCACGCGCCCATGTGGATCACGGCGCGCGCCGCGGGAACACGCCCGGTGCCGAGCATCTCGCGAAACGCCGTCTTGTCGACGCAGGTATCGAACGTGATGCGATCGAGGTTGCGCTGTTTGGCGTCCGAATCGACGTGGTCGACGACGGTGATATTCCGGTGACCGCGCCGGTTGAGCGCGGCCACCAGATTGCTGCCGATGAATCCGGCCCCGCCGGTAACGATAATGGAGTCGCTCATGGGTGAGCGGCCATTATACCCGACACCGGCCCAGTGCGGAAACCCCTTATCCCAATGAATGTTACGAGAGCCGCCGCCCTCCCCCGAACATCCGGTACAGCACCGGCATCACCACCAGCGTCGCCAGCGTGGACGTAATCAGCCCCCCGATCACGACCGTGGCCAGCGGGCGCTGCACCTCCGCCCCCACGCCCGTATTGAGGGCCATGGGGAGGAATCCCAGGCTCGCGACGGTGGCCGTCATCAGGACGGGCCGCAGACGCGTCTCGGCGGCCCACCGCACCGCGTCGACATTCGGCATGCCGGCCTCCGCGAGCTGCCGGATGTACGACACCAGCACCAGCTGGCCGAGCACGGCGACTCCGAACAGGGCGACAAACCCGACCCCGGCCGAAATGGTGAACGGCAGCCCACGTACCCACAACGCGAGCACACCGCCAACCGCCGCAAATGGCACGCCGGTAAACACGAGCACGGCATCGCGCGCGCGGCCAAAGGTGACGTACAGCAGGACAAAGATGAGCAACAACGCAATCGGAACGACGATCATGAGGCGCGTGCGCGCACGCTGCAGATGCTCAAACTGGCCTCCATAACGAACGAAGTATCCAGCTGGCAGTGCCACCTCTTCGCCAATCGCGGCACGAACGTTGTCAACGAACGAACCGACATCCCGCCCGCGTACGTTCGTCTGCACGACGATTCGACGTTTTGCCCACTCTCGGTTGATTGCCGACGGGCCTTCGACCAACCGGATGCTAGCCAGCCGCGAAAGCGGCAGGCGCGCGCCGGACGCGGTTGCCACCAGAATCCGCCCGATCTCCTCGGGATCGTCACGATAACGATCGGCCAGCCGTATCCCGAGGTCGTATCGCATCTGGCCGTCAACGATTTCGCCCACGCGGCTCACGCCGAGCGCTTCGATCACTTCGAGGACGTGCGCAGCGTCGATGCCATGGCGCGCAATTGCGCCACGATCGATTTTAATCTCGAGCACGGGAAGCCCCGTGAGTTGTTCAACGGTGACGTCCGTCGCCCCGGGCACGGACTCGACCACCCGGCGCACTTCATCGGCCTTGATTTTTAGGACCTCAAGATCATCCCCGAATATCTTGATGCCCACGTCGGCGCGCATGCCGGCAACCATCTCGTTCATGCGCATTTCGATGGGCTGGGTGAAGACGGCCCGCATGCCGGGCAGACCCTCCAATGCCCCGCTCATGCGTGATACAAGTTCCTCCTGCGAGCGGGCGTGCTCCCACTCGCGCCGGGGGGAGAGCGTCACGAAGATGTCCGACACCTCAAAACCCATGGGATCCGTTGCGATCTCGGCGGTACCGGTGCGGGTCCATATGTGGTCGATTTCGTCGGGGAACTTCTTGAGCAGGTAGCTTTCGATCGAGGTCCCGTAGCGAACGGACTCGGAGAGCGAAACGCCCGCCAGACGCACCGTGTTCACCACGATGGACATTTCGCCAAGACGCGGGATGAACTGCGTGCCGAGTCTCATGGAAAGCGCGGCGGCGCCCCCCAACACCACCAGTGTGACCCCGATGACGATCCGCGGGCGACGCAGGGCGGCCTCCAGCACCGGACGGTACCCGCGCCGTATCCAGCGCACCAGGTGCGTCTCGCCGTGTGCGCCGGACTTGCTCCGGAGGACCAGACTCGCCAGCACCGGCATGAGGGTCAGCGAGAGCACCATCGAAGCCGCCAGGGCGAAGATCACGGTGAGCGCCATCGGCCGGAACATTCTGCCCTCGACGCCCTCGAGAAAGAGGATGGGAAGATAAACGATCGCGATGATCAACTCGCCGAACAGCGTCGGTCGCCGCACTTCGACGGCCGCGTCGCGGACCACGTCGCCCGTGGCGCGCCCCTCGCCCTCCGCCAATCGCCGTGACGCGTTCTCCACCATGATGACGGAGCTGTCTACCACCATGCCGAAATCGATGGCACCCAGGCTCATGAGGCTTCCCGCGATGCCAAAGCGCAGCATCCCGTTGAATGCGAACAGCATCGACAACGGTATGGCGGTGGCGACGATGAGCCCGGCGCGGAGGTTGCCGAGAAAAGCAAAGAGAACGGCCACCACCAGCAGGGCCCCTTCCAGCAGGTTGTCGCGCACGGTGTGCAACACCTGGTCGACGAGTTTGGTGCGCGTGTAGACCGCCTCTACCGTGACGCCATCCGGCAGGTTGCGCTGCACATCCGCCAGGCGCGCTTCCAGACGCCGGGTCACCTCGCGACTGTTCTCGCCCATCAGCATGAAACCCAGGCCGAGAACCACTTCCCCATTTGCGTTTGCGGTGACGGCGCCGCGCCGGATGCCGTGGTCCTCGCGCACCTCAGCCACATCACGCACCAGGATCGGCACACCGTCGCTGGCCGCCACCACGATCGCCTCGATCTCCTCCCGGCTCGTCGCCAGCCCGATGCCCTGCACGAGCCGCACCTCGCCACCCTGCTCGATGTAGCCGCCGGCGGTGTTGGAGTTGTTGCGTCGCAGGGCCCCGGCGATGTCGTCGAGAGTCAGCCCGTGCTTGACCAGCAGATTGGGGTCGATCACCACGTGATACTGCTTTTCGAATCCACCCCACGTGTTGATTTCCGCCACGCCCGGAACCTGCATCATCTGCGGACGAATCACCCAGTGGTGCAGAGTACGCAGTTCCGTAGGCGACAGATCGTCACTCCGCACCACGTACTGGAAGACCTCGCCGAGCCCCGTCGAGACCGGGCCCAGTGTCGGCCGCTCGACCCCGGCGGGAAGCTCCGCGGACAGCACCCGCTCCATGATCATCTGGCGCGCGCGGTACACGTCCGCGCCGTCCTCGAACACGGTGGTGATCTGGGAGAATCCAAAGCGGGAAAGCGACCGGACCTCCTTGAGTCCGGACATGCCGCTCACGCTCTGCTCGAGTGGAAACGTGATGCTCCGCTCAATCTCGAGCGGAGAAAGCGCCGGCGCCACGGCGTTGACGGTGACCTGGACCGGCGTGGTGTCAGGAAAGGCGTCGAATGGCAGTTCGCGAAAAGCGGCGGTGCCCGCCACCGCAGCGATTCCAACAATAATGAGCACCAGCGCGCGGTTTCGCAGCGAGAAATCTATGATGGCGTTCAGCATCTAGCGCCCCGCCACTGGTTCGATTTCGCAACATCCCGCGCCGATGCTCTCCCGGCTGAGCTCTGTGCGCAGCAGGAACGCCCCGTCGGTAACCACTGCCTCCCCCACCCGGATCGCGCCGGACACCTGCACGAGTCCACCACCGCGGCGCAACGGCCGGACCGACCGTGGTTCGTACAGGCCCTCGCCCACGCGCACGAAGACCACGGATTCGACCCCGATGCGCTGCACCGATTCGGCGAGAACCGCCACCACGTCGTCGCGAGTCGACGTCTCGATCATCGCCCGGGCAAACTGCTCCGCCCGCAGCGCTCCTCCGGAATTGGGTAGCCCGGCGCGCGCCGCGACCGTCCGCGTTACCGGGTCGACCTCCGCCGCGATCCAGGTGACAACGCCGGAGAACTCCCGGTCCGCGAGCCCCTCGACGTCCACCGTTACCTTCTGGCCCACGCGCACGCGCGCGACGTCGAGTTCCGGAATCTCCAGCACCGCCCACATGAGGCGCAGATCCGCAACGGTGGCGAGCGAGGTCTCTCCGTCGGCAAACGTCCCAATCATGGCCGGCCGGCGTGCCACAACACCCTGGATCGGAGCACGGATCGTGTAGCGCCCGCCGGCGCCTTCCACCGCGCTTTCCGTCGTGCCGGCCATGCCCGTGGCAGCCTCCGCGGCGGCCAGTTCGCCCTGTGCGGTCTCGAACTCTTGTCGCGACAGATCCAGGTCCCGCGATGACACGAGGCCCGACTCACTCAATGTGACGTGGCGTTCGAAGTCGGCGCGCGCAACCTCGACGCGCTGCCGTGCAGCGCGAATGCGCCCCTGCAGGTCGCTGACCTCGGGACTCTCGAGCACGAAGAGCGGATCCCCGGCTTCCACCTGCGCGCCCAGATCGACGCGAACCTCGCGGACCAGCCCGGCGAACGGCGCTCGAATATCCGCCACCCGGTCGCGATTGAAATCGATGCGCGCGGTGCACGCCACGCCGGAAGCCATTCCGGCCTCGCGCGCCAGCGCGACACGAATGCCTGCCACTTGCTCCAATTCCGGCGACCGGAAACGGATGCGCATACCGGGAACGATCAGGGCGTCCGCTTCCCCCGCTTCGCGCAGTGTCCCGCCCCGGCATTGCGGACAGACCGATTCCGGCAGGCCGTGCTCAGCACACCAGTCACCGGCACTCTTGAACTTCGGGATCAGTTCGGGATTACAGATCGTGCACTTGGACTCGGGCACCCCGTGCCCGGCGCACCAGTCCGCAATCTCAATGGACCCGGTGGTTTCCGCCGGCACCGACCCGGCCTGGGTGCCCGGGGAGCCATTGCCACCACAACCCCCCAGCGCAACAACGAGAAACACCGCGCTCACGAACGATCGTCCGCCGCGAAGGAAAGCATTCATATCGAACTCCTCGGGACGAGGAACAAGCACTGGACCACCCGGGGAAACTGGATTCCCCCGGCGGTTTATGAGTGAAAAAAGAACGCTTGAGTCGCTAACGGGGGGAAGAACGGGGGGGATGAAAGACGCCGCATACGGCGCGCGACGCGAGAAGCGGCGCGCCCGGCCAGGTTCGCGCGGGGGATGAAAAGAACGACTCTACCACGGGCGCATCGAGGGGAAGCGAGGACACGGAAGCACCCGGGCAGCAGGCGCAGTCCGCGCACCGGGGCGGACACTCGTCTTGCGAGTCCCCGCCGGAATCCACATCATCACAGACGCCGGGCGCGCGGCCCGCGCAGGTATCTATCTCATTGCACGCCAACGCGGCACGAACGCCAGGCGGTTCCGCCAGTGCGACGGCGGCAAACGCAGCGACCAGAAGTAGAACGAGGTGCTTTGTCATCCAACTCCGTCGGCCCGGGGCGATGCACCCGCGAGCCGCCATGGTACAAATGATACTCGAGCCCGTCGTCGGACGCAAGGCACCGCCAGTCTGACGCGCGCGGGCCGAGCCGCGCGCTCAGCTGTTCGGGTTCGACATCCGCTGCGCGATCTGGGCGGAGCTGCCGACGGTGATCACGACGCGGCGGTTCTGCGCCCGGCCCGCGGCGGTTTCGTTGCTGGCCACCGGCTGGCTGGGGCCGTAACCGACGGCGGCGAAGCGCGCATAGTCCACCTTGTACTTGCCGGTCAGGTAGTGCAGCACCGACAGCGCGCGCGCCGTCGAGAGCTCCCAGTTGGTGGCCCACTTGGTCTGATAGTCGACCGGAATGTTCCGGTTGTCGGTGTGACCTTCAATGAGGATGCGCCGGTCGGGATAATCCTTGAGCACGCCCCAGATACGGTCGAGCGTGTTCTTAGCGTCTACGGTGATCAATGCCTGCGCCGAACCGAAGGTAGCGGCACCGTCCATGGTGATGTGGGTGAGCCCGTCTTTCTCTTCCATCAGGATCTTCTTCTGCCGCTCCAGATCCGCGAGCGAGCTGCGCAGCTGTTCGTTCATCTTCTGCTGCTGGGCGACGTCCTGTTCCAGGCCGTTTACTTCCTGATTCAGCCGGGTAATCTCCGTCTGGAGCTCTTCGATCTGGGCTTCCTTCTCGGCCATCAATTTCTTGTTGGAACACCCGGTGAGGGCGAGCGCGGCGCCGAGCGCCACCACGATGAGCGTGGTTTTCATGGCATGCCTCCTGTCTTTCCGGTTTCGCGGTGCCATCATTGTATCACGAATCGGCGCGGGATTCCTCTGAATCGCCCTTTGTTGCCCGCGACGCCGCTACCATTTGTCCCAGTGCGATACCGCCATCGTTGGGCGGGACGCGCTGATGCCAGTACGGCGCAAACCCGGCCGAGGTCAGGCGCGCGATCGTCCCCTCCGCGAGCAGCCGGTTCTGAAAACATCCACCCGTGAGACACACCCGCGGCAACTGCTCGCGCATCGCCACCGCAACAATCATCTCCGCGAGCGTGTTGTGAAACTTGCGCGAGGTGCGCGCAACCGGCGTTCCCACATCGCGATCGGCGAGAATCGCCCGCAACATCGGCGCCCAGTCAAGATCGGCGCCGCGCAGCGCAAAGGGATACGCGTCATCTCCTGTTTCACCTTCGGCGGCAAACTCGAGTTCCATGGCCGCCTGCCCTTCGAACATCGAGCGGGCACGCACACCCGCCAGCGCGGCCACCCCATCGAAGAGGCGCCCCGCGCTCGACGTGGCCACCACGCCGGTGCCGGTGGCGAACATCTGGCGCAGCAGCGAGAATTCCGCGTCCGTGAACACCAGGCGTTCGCGCGTGTCCGCGCGCTCGAAGCAGGCGTCACCCTCCATGGCGTACAGCAATCCCAGCGCGCTGCGCCGCGGCTCGCGCGCCGCACCGTCGCCACCTGGTAGCGGGAACGTGCGCAGGTGCGCCACGCGCAGGAACCCGCCGTCGCGCACGCGCAGGAATTCTCCTCCCCAGATGGTCCGGTCGGAACCAAAGCCGGTTCCGTCCCAGCTCACGCCCAGCACCTCCCCCTCGAGTTCGTTGTCCGCCATGCACGCCAGCACGTGCGCGTGGTGGTGCTGCACGCCGATCCGCCGCGCGGAAAGTGTCTCGGCGAACTGCGTGGATGCGTAGTCGGGGTGAAGATCGTGCGCCACGATGGCGGGCGAGAGCTGATACAGGGCTGGCAGCCGCTGCGCCGTTTCTTGAAAGCCCGCCAGCGCCTGCGGAGTATCGAGGTCACCCAGGTGGTGGCTCAGAAGCAACTGGCCGTCCACCGAGAAGCCGATGGTGCTCTTGAGATGCGCACCCACCGCGAGGATCGCCTCCCCCGGCTCCACGCGGGCGAGTGGCAGCGGCGCATACCCGCGCGCGCGCCGCAACAGCATGGGCCGGGATGCGATGGTGCGCGCGATGGAGTCGTCGGCGTAGCGGGCAATGGGACGGTTGTGCACGAGAAAACAGTCGGCGATCCCCGCCAGCCGATCCAGCGCCTCACGCTCGTCGGTTGCGATGGGCTCGTCGGAGAGGTTGCCACTGGTGGCCACCACCGGGAAGGCGAGATCGCGCATCAGCAGGTGGTGCAGCGGTGAATACGGCAGCACCACGCCGAGGTATGGATTGCCCGGGGCCACCGACGGCGCAACCACGTCCCCGCGCCGCGCGAGCAGCACGATGGGGGCCTCGGGGGACGCGAGCAGCGCCTCCTCCGCCGCCTCCACTCGGCAAATCACCCGCGCCGCCTCCAGATCGGGGAGCATCAGTGCAAACGGCTTTTCCTCCCGCCGCTTGCGGTGCCGCAATTCCCGCACCGCGGCGTCGTTGCGTGCGTCACACATCAGGTGGAACCCGCCCACGCCCTTGACCGCCACGATCTCCCCCGCGCGAATGGCGTTGGCCGCCGCGTGCAGCGCGTCGCCACCCGAAGCGAGAGATTCGCCGGAGGGATTCCATAATTCCAGCCGCGGCCCGCACACCGGACACGCGTTGGGCTGGGCGTGGAAGCGCCGGTCCGCGGGGTTCTCGTATTCCGCGCGGCAATCCGGGCACATATCGAAACCGGCCATGGTGGTGCGCGCACGGTCGTAGGGCAGCGATTCAATGATGGTGAAGCGCGGGCCGCAGTTGGTGCAGTTGGTGAACGCGTAGCCAAACCGGCGATCGGCCGGGTCGAGGATCTCGTGCAGGCAGTCGGGGCAGGTGGCGATGTCGGGGAGCAGGAGCGTGGTGGCGGAACCCGCCACGTTGGACGCGCGCACTTCAAAGACCGTCGCGCCCACCGGATCGAGCCAGCGCGATTCCATGCCTTGGATGATTGCGCGGGGCGGTTTTGCCGCCAGCAGTTCCGGGACGAAGCGCTCCACCGCGGCCTCCGGTCCCTCCACGTCCACCTCCACGCCGGCCGCGGTGTTCACCACCCACCCGGCCAGTCCCAGACCGGTGGCCACGCGGTAGACGGTGGGCCGGAACCCGACCCCCTGTACCACGCCGCGTATGTGGAGATTCAGCCGACGAGCGCCCATGTCCGGCCCCAAGCATAGCCCCGCGGACCCCCCCGGAGGCATTGAAATTACACGCGTTCCGGCGCCGCTCCCCCCGGGCGCCCCGGGGCCCCTGAAAATTCCATATTGACGCTTTGAGAATAGGACAATAAGCTCCCCAACTACAAAGTCACACTCCGGTTTGGTTGGGACGGCGGTTCCGTCGTCTTTGAGTTGGGTGCTTCGACGGACCAAGCGTTCCTCACTCGAGGAGGGTTCGCCATGTCTGATCAGGCGCTTACCGTGTGGCAGGAGATGCAGAACAAGGGTTACACCCGGCGCGACTTCGTCAAGCTCTGCACACTCCTCGCCGCATCCGCCGGTCTCTCGTCCTCATTCATTCCCAAGATCGTCCGAGCACTGGAAACCAAACCACGACCGCCGGTGCTGTGGTTCCACTTCCAGGAATGCACCTGCTGCAGCGAGTCCTTCATCCGCGCGTCGCACCCGCTGGTGGCGGACATCCTCCTCGACCACATCTCGCTTGACTACACCGAGACGCTGCAGGCAGCGGCCGGTGCCCAGGCCGAAGAGGCAATGCACGCCACCATGAAGAAGTTCCCCGGCAAGTACCTGATGCTGGTGGAGGGTTCCGTGCCCACCGCGGATGGCGGCGTGTACTGCTGCATCGGCGGGCGCACCGCAATCGACATCGTGCAGGAAGCGGCCGCGGGTGCCGCGGCGCTGGTGGCGTGGGGCAGTTGCGCGTGCAACGGGTGCATTCAGGCGGCCAAGCCCAACCCGACTTCCGCCACGCCGTTGCACAAGGTGGTCACCGGCAAGCCCATCGTGCGGGTGCCGGGATGCCCGCCCATAGGCGACGTAATGGCGGCGGTTGTGGTGCACATGCTCGCCTTCGATCGCATTCCACAACTCGACGGTCTTGGCCGGCCCAAGGCGTTCTACTCGCGCCGCGTCCACGACACCTGCTACCGCCGTGCCTACTACGACGCGGGGCTGTTCGTGGAGAGCTGGGACGACGAGGCGGCGCGCAAGGGCTACTGCCTGTACAAGATGGGTTGCCGCGGCCCCATGACCTACAACGCGTGCAGTGTGACGCGCTGGAACGAGGGCACCAGCTACCCCATCCAGTCCGGCCACGGCTGCATCGGATGCAGCGAGGCGAATTTCTGGGACAACGGCCCGTTCTACCAGCACCTGGCGTCCTTCCCCGGCTTCGGCATCGAGTCGACCGCCGACAAGATCGGCATGGTGGCGACGGCGGTGACGGCGGCGGGCGTGGCGGCGCACGCGGTGGCCACCAACATCCGCAAGCGCAAGGAGATCAAGGAAGCGATGGACGCGGGCACCCCCGAACCGGAAAAGCGAGGTGAGTGATGGCCAACCGAATCGTGGTCGACCCGATCACACGGATCGAAGGACATCTCAGGATCGAAGCCGAGATCAAGGACGGCAAGATCGTCGACGCGTTCAGTTCCGGCACCATGGTGCGCGGCTTCGAGCTGATCCTCAAGGGCCGTGACCCCCGCGACGCGTGGGCATTCACCGAACGCGCGTGCGGCGTGTGCACCACCGTGCACGCGCTGGCGTCGGTGCGGGCGGTGGAGGACGCGCTCAAGATCACCATCCCGCCCACCGCGGAACTGGTTCGCAACCTGATGTTCTGCGCCCAGTACCTGCAGGATCACGTGGTTCACTTCTACCACCTGCACGCGCTCGACTGGGTGGATGTGGTGAGCGCGCTCAAGGCGGACCCGGCGCAGACCTCGGCGCTCGCGCAGAAGATATCCCCGTGGCCCAAGAGTTCGGTGGGGTACTTCACCGACCTGCAGAAACGGCTCACCGCGTTCGTGGAGAGCGGCCAGCTGGGCATCTTTGCCAACGCCTACTGGGGCCACCCGGCCTACAAGCTCCCGCCGGAGGTAAACCTGATTGGCGTGGCGCACTACCTCGAGGCGCTGGAGTGGCAGAAGGAGATCGTCAAGGTCCACACCGTGTTCGGCGGCAAGAACCCCCACCCCAACTACCTGGTGGGCGGCGCGCCATGCTCGTTCAACATCGACGAGGTCAACGCCATCAACGCCGAGCGGCTCGCGCTGGTGGGTTCGCTGTTCCAGCACGCGGCCACGTTCGTGGAACAGGTGTACCTGCCCGATCTCCTGGCGGTGGCGCCCTTCTACACCGACTGGGCGGCCATCGGCGGCGGGCTCAAGAACTACATGGCCTACGGCGACCTGCCGATGAACGGCTACGGCGATCCGACGCGCTTCAAGTTCCCGCGCGGCGCGATCCTCGACCGCGACCTCGGCACGGTGCACGAGGTGGACCCGCGCGACCCGGCGCAGGTGCAGGAATTCGTGCCGCACTCGTGGTACGAGTACACCGACGGCGACGCCGCCGGCAAACACCCGTGGGTGGGCGAGACCAGGCTCAACTACACCGGTCCCATGCCGCCCTACGAGCAGCTCAACGTGGACGGTAAGTACAGCTGGCTCAAGACCCCGCGCTGGAAGAACCACCCCATGGAGGTGGGCCCGCTGGCCCGCCTGCTGGTGGGGTATGCCAGCGGCAGCAAGGAGATCCAGGACGTGGTCAACGAGGCGCTCGCCGCACTCAACGTCCCGGTGGGCGCGCTGTTCTCCACCCTGGGACGCACCGCCGCGCGCGGCCTGGAGACGCGTCTGATTGCGCGCTGGGCGCTCGAGTTCTACGGCCAGCTGCTCACCAACCTCAAGAATGGCGATACGCGCACGCACAACGGCGAGATGTGGGATCCCGCCACCTGGCCCGCGGAGGCAAAGGGTGTGGGCATGTCGGAGGCGCCGCGCGGCGCGCTGGCGCACTGGATCGTGATCAAGGACCGCAAGATCGACAACTACCAGCTGGTGGTGCCGAGCACCTGGAACGCATCGCCGCGCGATGCCCAGGGGCAGCGTTCCGCGTACGAGGAGTCGCTGGTGGGGACACCGGTGGCCGATCCCGAGAAACCGGTTGAGATCCTGCGCACCGTCCACTCGTTCGACCCGTGCATCGCCTGTGCGGTGCACGTGTACGACGAACACGGGCAGACGGTGAGCCAGGTCGTGGTCGAATAGGGGGATAGCATGCAAACGAGCACATTGCGGCGCGCGTACGTCTGGCAGTTTGCGGTACGCATGTTCCACTGGATCAACGCCCTCTGCATCGTGGTCCTCGCCCTCACCGGCTACCTGATCGGGCGCCCCCTCGCGTTTTCCAACGCGTCGGAGGCGTCGTTCAGCTACTGGTTCGGCACGGTGCGCTTCATCCACTTCACCGCGGCGTACATCCTGATCTTCAACTTCCTGTTCCGCATCTACTGGGGCTTCGTGGGCAACGAGTACGCCAACTGGCGCAACTTCATCCCGCTCAGGCGCAGCCAGTGGGTCGAGATCGGAAAGGTTCTCAAGGTGGACATCCTGCTGGGCAAGATGGAGGAACCGCTGCCGTCGACGGGACACAACGCGCTGGCCGGGGTGGTGTACTTTCTCTCCTTCCTGGTCTTCCTGGCCCAGGTGATGACGGGGCTCGCGCTCTATTCGGCCATGAGCGATTGGCCGCTGGCCAACATGTTCGCCTGGGTGGTGCCGCTCTTTGGAGGAGACTTCGGCGTGCGGCAGTGGCACCACATGCTCATGTGGTTCTTCCCCATCTTCATCCTCGTGCACGTCTACCTGGTGGCGTACCATGACTACGTGGAAGGCCGCGGCGTGATGTCATCGATGGTGGGGGGCTGGAAGTTCATCGACCGGCCGTCACCGGGCGCGCGTTCCAGAAGGTGAGCGCGCCCTGATCGTTCTCGGCATCGGTAACGTCCTGCTGGGCGACGAGGGCGTGGGCATCCACGCCATCCGCGCGCTCGAAGAGGCAGACCTCCCCGCCGATGTGCCGCTGGTGGACGGCGGCACCGGCGGGTTTCATCTCCTTGCATTATTCCATGAACATGATGCGATGATCCTGATTGACGCCACCCTGGACGGTGCCGAGCCCGGCACCGTGCGCGTTCTCCACCCCCGCTTCGCCAGCGACTTCCCCCGATCGCTCAGCGCGCATGACATCGGCCTGCGCGACCTGGTGGAGGCGGCGGTGCTCACGCGCCCGTTGCCGCGCATCGACCTGATCACGGTGTCGATCCCCCGCATCAACCCCATGACACTCGAACTCACGCCCGCGGTGGCCGCTGCCATCCCCGAGGTGGTGGCGAAGGTTCGATTGTTGCTGGAAGAGAGACCGGCAGGCTGAAACACGCGGTCGCGCGCAATCCCTAGCAGATGCGCGGCAGCTGTTCCCCGGAGAGCATGTCGACCACGCGCTTCGCGCCGATGCGGGTGCGCAGCACCACGCGGCCCCGCGGCGTATCGCACACTTCGCCGATGATCGCCGCGCCCGCACCCAGCGGGTGCCCCCGCCACACATCCAGCACCGCCTCGGCGTGGGAACGCGCCACGATGGCAATGCACTTGCCCTCGTTGGCCACGTAGAGCGGGTCGAATCCCAGGATCTCGCACGCGCCCTTGACCGCCTCGTTCACCGGGATCGCGGTCTCGTGGAGTTCGATCCCCACCTGCGCGAGGGCGGCGATCTCGTTGAGCGCGCTCGCCACACCACCGCGCGTGGGATCGCGCAGCACGTGCACGTGGCTCCCCGCCACTTTCAATGCCGCGTCCACCAGGCCGTTGAGCGGGGCGGAGTCGCTCACGATCTCCGTCTCGAACTGCAGTCCCTGGCGCACGGACAGGATGGCGATGCCGTGCACGGCGATCTCGCCGCTCACCAGCACCACGTCACCCGCGCGTGCGCGCGTGGGCGCGATCTCCACGCCTTCCGGAATCACGCCGATGCCCGACGTGTTGATGAACACGCCGTCCCCCTTGCCGCGATCCACCACCTTGGTGTCGCCGGTGACTACGGAAACGCCGGCCTCGGCCGCCGCGCGGCCCATCGACTGCGCGATGCGCTTGAGGTCGGCCATGGGGAGCCCTTCCTCGATGATGTAGGCCGCGGAGAGGTGCAGGGGGCGCGCGCCACACATGGCGAGGTCGTTCACGGTGCCGTGTACTGCCAGCGAGCCGATGTCGCCGCCGGGAAAGAAGATGGGGCTGATCACGAAGGAGTCGCTGGAAAACGCGATGCGACCGGGCGGCAGCGTCAGCACCGCGCCATCGTGCAGCGCTTCGAGCGCAGGGTTGCGCAGTGCCGGCACGAACACGCTTTCAATCAGCTTCTGGCTGAAGCGGCCGCCGCCCCCGTGGGCCAGCTGCACCGTCTCGGGGGATTCGCCGGGCACCGGGCACGACCACTGCGCGGGATCGGGACGTTTTTCCGTGCTCATGCCGGCCTCCGGTAGGAGAAGTAGGCCGCGCAGGCGCCCTCCGCGGACACCATGGGCGCGCCCAGCGGGTGATCGGGCGTGCACTTGCCACCAAAGGCGGTGCACTCGAGGGGCTTCTTGTGCCCCAGCATGATCTCGCCCGCAATGCACTCCCGCGATTCCTCGGTGCGGATGTGCCCGCTGTCGAAGCGGCGCGCGGCATCGTAGCCGGTGAAGGCCTCGCTCAGGCACAGACCGCTCTGCGGGATCACGCCGATGCCGCGCCACGCGCGGTCGCAGGTGGCGAAGACCTCGCGTACCCGCTTGCGCGCGGGCACGTTGCCCGCGCGGGTCACCGATCGCTTGTACGCGTTCTCCACCGTGTGCCGGCCCTTTTCCAGCGCGGTCACGCACGAGAGAATGCCGGTCATCAGGTCCACCGGCTCGAACCCGGTGACCACGATGGGGACGCGGTACTTCTCCGCCAGGGGCTCGTAGTCTTCGTAACCCTCCACCGTGCACACGTGCCCGGCGGCCAGAAAGCCCTGGATGCGGCAGTCGGGCGATCCCAGGATGGCGTCGATGGCGGGCGGCACCAGCACGTGCGAGCACAGCACCGAGAAGTTCCGGAGCCCCATCTCGCGCGCCTGCCACACCGCCATGGCGTTGGCGGGGGCGGTGGTCTCGAAGCCCACCGCAAAGAACACCACCTCGCGCGCGGGGTTCTCGGCCGCGATCTTGACCGCGTCGAGCGGGCTGTAGACGATGCGCACGTCGCCCCCCTCGGACTTGACCTGCAGCAGGCTCTTCGCCGAACCGGGCACGCGCAGCATGTCGCCAAAGGAGGTGAAGATCACGCCGGGCCGCGCCGCGATGTCCACCGCCTGGTCGATCAGCTCGAGCGGGGTCACGCACACCGGGCAGCCGGGCCCGTGTACCAGGGTGAGTTCGGGGGGCAGGAGCTGATCGAGGCCGAACTTGAGGATGGAGTGGGTCTGGCCGCCGCAGATCTCCATCAGCGACCACGGCCGGCGCTGCACGGCGGCAATGGCGGCCGCGGCGCGCTGCACCGCCTCGCCGTCGCGGTATTCGTCAACGAAGCGCATCGCCGCCGGATCCCGTGTCCTCGCCCAGGTCGGCCAGGTCACCCATCTGCTTGAGCAGTTCGAAGGTGGCCACGGCCTCCGCCTCGTCCACCTGGCTGATGGCAAAGCCGGCGTGCACGATCACATATTCGCCCACCTGCACGTCGGGCAGGAACGACAGACAGACTTCCTTCTGGATGCCGCCAAACTGGACCACGCCGCTCTGCACGCCGAGATCA